>JAJBTG010000035.1 GCA_020860985.1 Oscillospiraceae bacterium | reverse complement strand
GGCAGAATGACGCTGAACCCGCTTGCTCATCTTGATTTGATTGGTACGCTTCTTATGATATTTACCGGCTTCGGTTGGGCAAAGCCGGTTGTGGTAAACCCGATGTATTACAAGGACAGGAAAAAAGGAATGGCGCTTACCGCTGCCGCGGGACCGCTTTCAAATCTTTTGATGGCGTTTATCGCGCTTCTTCTGTATACGCTTGCCGCTATATTGCTTATGAAGGCGGGAATAGCGATGCCGTCGATTGTGGGAACGATTGTTTATATTTTCGTTATACGAAATTTGTGCTTTATGGTATTCAACATTATTCCTATTCCTCCGCTCGACGGAGCGAAAGTATTGGGAATGTTTTTGCCGAACAGGGCGTATTACACAATGCTTAAATATGAAAGATACAGTATGCTTCTTATAATGCTGCTGTCGCTTACCGGCGTGTTTAACGCAGTTATCGAAACAGGCGTAAACGTAGTGTTTAGCGGGCTTATGAAGGTTATCAGTCCTCTTGTAAACTTCGCGATGTAAGGGAAATATTCATGGATAAATTACTCTATAAGCTCGATACCTTTGAGGGGCCTCTTGACTTGTTGCTCACGCTTATAAAAAAGAACAAGGTCAGTATTTATGACATTCCGATTGTGGAAATAACGGAGCAGTATCTCGAGGCGATAGAGGGAATCGAGGACGATAAAATTGAAAACACAAGCGAATTCCTTGTTATGGCGGCAAATTTGCTGTTTATAAAGTCAAAGATGCTTCTTCCCAAGGATGAGGAGGAAGAGGAGGAGGATCCAAGAGAGGAGCTTGCTCGGCGTTTGGCGGAATACCAGAAATTCAAGGAAGCGTCCTCTGAGCTTCGCAAAACGGAATTTTCTTCCAAGTATATGGTGTTCAGGGAGGAGGAAAAAATCAATTTTCCGATACCGGAATACAATCGAGAGCATACCATATCCGAGCTTACCGATGCGTTCAACAGTATATTGCAGCGAAAAATTCGTGCCGAGAAGCCGACGAAGCGCGCATTTTTGGGAATTGTCGGACGCGAAAAGGTTTCTGTGGACGACATGGTGGAAAAAATCTGCAAGCGATTAAAGCGCGGTAAAAGGGTGCAGTTTAAATCGCTTTTCAGAGCGGAGGACAGCAAGCCGGAAATGATTGCGACATTTCTTGCGGTGCTTGAAATGATAAAAATGAATCGGCTTTTTGCCGATTATAATTATGATACCAAGGATTTTGTATTGACCTCAAAGGATGAAATGAATAATGCGGAAAATCCGTCCGTAAGTTAAAACGGTGCATACGGTGATGCCTTTTGCGCCAATGCGGAATTGATTTTTTGACCCTGTCCGCCCATATGACAGGGTAATAAAAATGCTTTCATTACTTTTTTGTGGGCAGAAAGGCTATGGAAATGAGTATAAAATATGCGATAGAAGGTATTTTATTTGCGGCGGGTGAGCCTGTTAAGGCGTCCAAGCTTGCGGTGGTACTTGATACGGATATAGAAAAAATAAACGCGGCGGTGGACGAGCTTAAAGCGGAATATAATGAACAGCATAGGGGCTTTAACATAATAGATATAATGGAGGGTTATCAAATTTGCTCAAGACCCGAATATTACCGATACATACAGGAAATATTAGGAGAGCGGAGAAATCAGCCTTTGTCCAACGCGGCAATGGAGGCGCTTGCGATAATCGCATATAAGCAGCCGATTACGCGCGGACAGATTGAGCATATCAGAGGCGTGAACAGCGACGGCTGCGTGAACCGTTTGTATGAGCGCGAACTTATAGATGAAGCGGGCAGATTGGACGCGCCCGGCAGACCGATACTGTATGTGACTACGGAAACCTTTCTCCGGTGCTTCGGCTTGAAGTCGCCGAAGGATTTACCGCCAATCAATTTTAAACAGCTTGAAATCGAGGAGCCCCAGGGCGAACAGCTTGAAATAAGCGAGAACAGTGATAATTCGGAGGTTCGGGAGGAGGAGTAGTATGACAGCTTTATATATCGCGCTAATCGTGATAGCCGTTATAATGATACTTCTGATTATTCCCGCGGACTGCGTGATAGATGTTTCCTATAGGAACGGAGAAAACCAAAACAGCGTGATTATAAAATACGCTTTTTTGAAATTCAGAGTTATTCCGGCAGTCAAGGACGAAGAAAAGACGGAGGAAAAAGAGGAAAAGAAAAAAGATAATAAGGACAAGCAGGATAAAAAGGGGAATAATATATTCGGACTTATTAAAACCTTTAAGACGATTTTCGCCGAGATAAAGCAGGATATATCAAAATTATTGAAATATATGATAAGCCGCGGAGTAAGAATAAAGGAGCTTAACATATCCTCGAAATTCGGCATGGGAGACCCGATGTATACGGGAATGGCAACAGGCGCGGCGAACGCGCTTGTGTATAACGCCGTTTCGTGGGCGGATAACAATATGCGGCTTGACAAATGGAATGTATCTTTGGAGCCTGACTTTGACAATGCTGTTTTGGCGGCGGGAGTGTACTGCAAAATAAGAACAAATTGTATATATATTTTAAAAATAGGAGTAATGGCGGCTTTTCTGCTGCTTAAAATACTAAAAATAAACAGGAGGATAAAAGAAGATGTCTGACAATAAAGTAGCTGAAATGCTTTCCGAGGTTTCAGGTAATTTCAAGGGAATGATTGACGCAAATTCTGTTATTGGCGAGCCGATAACGGCGGGTGACGGAACGATAATTGTTCCAATATCCAAGGTTTCTTTCGGCTTCGGCGGCGGCGGAAGCGAGTTTGAGGGAAAGAACACCACCG
>JAJBTG010000123.1 GCA_020860985.1 Oscillospiraceae bacterium | reverse complement strand
AGCCTTGACAGACAAAGCGTCGCGAATGCCATCGTGCTTGCCACATCGCTGCCGCGCATAAGCCCTACATAAAACGCCGCCATCGTCATTACGCCGATTACAAATCCCTCGACGCATATCCTTGTAAGCACCTTTTTCGTGAGTATCGACTGATTCTTCGGTCTGGGTTTTTCATTCATTACATCGGAGCTGTGCGGCTCAACGCCGAGCGCGATAGCCGGCAAACTGTCCGTAAGCAAATTGATAAACAGCAGATGCACCGCCTTGAACGGTACCGGCAGCGCCATAATCGAAGCGTACAATACCGCAAGTATACCGGCGGCGTTTCCGGACAGCAGGAATTGAATAGCGCGCTGAATATTTTTATAAAGATTACGTCCGTTTTCAACAGCCTTTACAATCGTAGCAAAGTTGTCGTCGGTAAGCACCATCGACGCCGCGTCCTTTGCGACCTCGCTTCCGGTAATTCCCATCGCTACGCCTATATCCGCCTGCTTTAGCGCGGGAGCGTCGTTTACTCCGTCGCCCGTCATAGAAACAATATATCCCTTTCTTTGCCATGCGCTAACTATTCTTATTTTATGCTCGGGCGAAACCCTCGCATAAACGGCTACATCCGTTACAAACTCGTCAAGCTCCTCATCCGACAGGCTTTCTATCGCGCTTCCCTCAACCGCGCGTCTGCCGTCCTCAAGTATTCCTATCTGCTTCGCGATTGCCGACGCCGTTACAAGGTGATCGCCCGTAATCATTATGGGCAAAATTCCCGCCATCTTACATTTGGCAACCGCCTCGGCGCTTTCCTCCCTCGGCGGGTCCTGCATTGCGACAAGTCCGAGCAGGATATAATCACGCTCGTACTCCTCGGTTATATCCGTGCGCGGTACGTCGCGCTCGCATACCGCCAAAACGCGCAGTCCGGCTTCGGAAAATTCCGTATTTGCCTTTCGCAGATTCTCCAAATCGGCTTCCGTAAATTCGCGCTTTCCGTCCATAGTCTTTACTTCAAGTATAAGCGGCACCAACACGTCCACCGCTCCCTTTGTAAGCATCTTGTAATTATCGCCGATTTTATGAACCGTGCTCATGAGCTTTCTGTCGGAATCAAACGGTATCTCGCCCAAGCGCGGATATTTCTCGCGCAGTTCTTCGGACGCAAGATTATGCTTTTTTGAAAAATCTATAAGTGCGATTTCAGTCGGATCGCCTATTCCCTGCCCGCCCTTGCGAACGGAATCATTGCAGAGCGCGCCGTCAATCACAAGCTGTGCCTGACGCTCGTTTATCTCGTCGTCCTTATCGATAATCTCTCCGTCAAAATACAGCTTCTGAACCGTCATTTTATTTTGCGTAAGCGTTCCGGTTTTATCCGAGCATATTACCGAAACGCTGCCAAGTCCCTCTACCGCCTGCAGCTTTCTTATAATCGCGTTTTCCTTTGCAAGCTTCTGCGTTCCGACCGACAACACTATCGTTACAATCGAGCTTAACGCCTCCGGAATCGCCGCTACCGCCAACGCAACCGCGAATACGAACGCATCCGAAAATGTATTAAGATTTACTCCGTCGCCGCTTCTGAACAAAGTCAATACCATTACGATAACGCATATTCCGATGATGATAAGCGACAGCTTTTTACCGAAATTGTCAAGGCTGACTTGCAGCGGAGTTTTCTTTTCCTGAGTATTTTTAATAAGCGTGGCTATTTTTCCGATTTCGGTATTCATTCCCGTTGCGGTGACTACCATTTTCGCTCTGCCGTAGGTCACAAAGCTGCCTGAATATAGCATATTAATTCTATCGCCGAGTGCTCTTTCACCGTCAAGCGCCTCGTCGCTCTTTTCAACCGGTTCGCTTTCACCGGTCAGTGCGCTCTCGTCCGCCTTTAGCGACGCATTCTCGATTATACGGCCGTCGGCGCAGACGTAATCGCCCGCTTCGATAACCGCAATATCGCCCACCGTAACGTCCTTACCCGCGATAACCTTAATGCTGCCGCCGCGTATAACCTTTGCGGTCGGCGCGGACATCTCCTTTAAGCTGTTAAGCGACTGCTCCGCCTTTATATGCTGCACCGTTCCCAAAACCGCGTTTATGGTTATTACAACAAATATTACTACCGCACTTTCCAAATCGCCGAGAAAACCGGATATAAACGCCGAAACAATCAGAATTATTACAAGAAAGTCCTTATACTGTTCCAAAAACAATATAAACGGATTTTTCTTTTTTCCCTCCTCAAGCTCGTTTTTACCGAATTTTCTCCGGTTATCCGCCGCCTGCGCGGAGGACAACCCGCTTTCGCTTGTGCCCAAATTTTCCAAAACCTCGTTTTTTTTCATTTGATACGGATTCATTTCTTTTTCCTCCCTTTGTTTATCGGTTCGCCCCGCCGCTTCAAAAAAAGAAGCAACACTTTTATCACAGCAAAAAAATCTGCAATAAAAGTCTTGCTTCTTTGAATATGATACGGATTTTTCAATCGTACTGACGACATCATATTACGTTTCACAACGCAAGCTACTCCCCTTTATTAGCTTCATAATAGCATATTCTTCCCAATATGTCAAGATGATATTCAAAAATTTTAGGTAAATCTTTTTAAAAAAAAGCTTGACAAACCCATTTTTTTTCTGTATAATAGTTTATGTTCTACGGCGGTATAGCTCAGTTGGCTAGAGCATGCGGTTCATACCCGCAGTGTCACTAGTTCGAATCTTGTTACCGCTTCCAAAAAACGCTTCGCATATTTGCGAAGCGTTTTTTTTCGAGAGCAGGTCATAAAGAGCGTAATAACCCGGGTTTTAGTAATA
>JAJBTG010000128.1 GCA_020860985.1 Oscillospiraceae bacterium | reverse complement strand
TTTCGCAGTGCCGAAGCAATCCCGGAACAAGCAAGGCGGGAGCGAACGGCTGGATCGCAAGCGGTCAGCCGTATGTGAATACCGTAGGCTACAATAAGACGGTTGAAATTACGATAGACGGCGCGGGAAATGTATCCGTATCCGCGACCGGCGGCATGGCTGATACGGAGGTAACCGGAACGCTTACCGTATCGGTAGCCGGAGCGCTTACCGATACGGTAACTCTCGGCTCCATGGTGCTCACCGGCGACTACAACAGCGCCGCGGAAAGAACCGTTTCATACGATAATTTTGACGGCGATATTATCACATACGCGGAGGATTTTGAATCGTCGGAGCCGGAGGAAACTCCGGAACCGACAGACGCTCCGGTATTGCCGGAAAGCGGTGAGCTTATAAGCCTAAACTTTGACAATAAGGATTTGACGAGCGCGTCCTCATACTGAATGGCGGAGGGTGTCGGAATGCCCGCTTATGCCGAGGTTGACGATAAAATTTGTTTACAGCTTGACGGAACCAATACCACCGCAATAAAGCTTATGGACGCGAACGGAAACCCGCTTTTAACCGGACAGGAAAATCTCACGATTTCATTCAGCGTAAAGCCGACTGCGTCCACAACCTCATGGTGGCTCTTTGCCGCTCCGAGTGATTCGGCGCAGACCTATCAGCAGGAAAAATATATAGGCGCACTCGGCGGTGACGGAACTCTTACGTTTGAACGCTATAATAACAGCGGCACAAGAAGCACGTCAGCGTCTGGAGCGTATACTATTAACGAATGTAATAACGTTATAATCTCTATTGATGATGACAAAACGGATATATATGTAAACGGCGAATTGGTGGACAGCGAGGAATCGAGCGTTAATATTTCCGATATGCTCGGCAGCGCGTCCGTAGCTTACATCGGTAAGGCAAACTGGGGCACGGGCGAATACGCTACGGGCTATATAGATGATTTCGTAATTACGAACACGGCGTTGGAAAATCCGCTTGCGGATATTTCGCTTGGCGATACCACGGCGGTAACGGCTGATATTACAATACCGACGGTTGACGGAGTTACTTGGACTACCTCGGACGAGAGCATTGTAACGGCGGCGGGCGTTGTTACGCGTGCGGACGATACCAAAACAGCAACGCTTACGGCAACAACGACTTTGAACGGAGTTGAATTTACAAAGGATTTCACAGTAACGGTACTCGGAAAAACGGCTGTTTTAGACACATTCGCGCTCTAGGACGATTGCAGAACAGAATATTTTTCACTCTTCTACGTCAGCATAACAACACCGTATGCGATTTCGGTAAGCATTTATGATTCAGCCGATACGGAGAATGCGCTTAATACCGTTGCCGATGCCGCGTCGGGAAGCTTTACGGAGCTTACCACAGGCAATACCTATAAGGTAGTCTGCTCATTGCTTAATGACAGCGAAACCGTAAAATCACTAACAAGAACCGTTACCGTAAAGGAGGAGCAGGAAATGGCGGCATATTTATTTGTTCATTTTGCGGGCAGCGAAAGCAGCGCCAGTGACGAGCAGATTTATTTCTCACTTTCCACGGACGGCACTACATGGGAAACCGTAAATAACGGTGAACCGGTGCTGACAAGCAATGTGGGCGAAGAGGGTGTGCGCGACCCGTACATTCTGCGCGGCGAGGACGGAAAGTTCTTTATAATCGCGACAGATTTGAGCATTTATAACAGAAGCGGTGATTCAAACAGATGGTCAACTTGTCAGAGAAGCGGCTCGCAGAGCATAGTTGTATGGGAAAGCGAAGACCTTGTAAATTGGAGCGATGCGAGCCTTGTTGAAGTTGCACTTGATACGGCGGGCTGTACATGGGCGCCGGAGGCTATATATGACGCGGAAAAGGGCGAGTACATGGTATTCTGGGCATCAAAGGTAAGCGATGACGACTATGCGACCCAGCGTGTATACAGAAGCTATACATCGGATTTCAAAACCTTTAGCACCCCCGAGGTATACATAGACGGCGGTACGATAAGCAATATAGATACAACAATTACAAGCTATAAGGGCATATATTACCGCTTTACAAAGAACGAGAGCAAATCCACGGTTATTATGGAAAAGAGCGCATCGCTTGACGGACCGTGGGAGGACGTTGATACCTATACTCTCGGCGATATGACCGGCTACGAGGGTCCGACTATATATAAGATGAACGGCGATACGGATAAATGGTGCTTGCTTTTGGATTACTATTCGGCAAGCAAGGGATATAAGCCGTTTGTTACCGATGATATAAGCACCGGTAACTTCACGGCGGCGTCTGACTTTACGTTTGACGCGACATACCGCCACGGCACGGTAATACCGATAACGCAGGATGAATATAACACGATTACGGCAAATTATACAACATCCGAATAACATAATGGAGCCGCCGCATATTTTGCGGCGGCTTTTTTGCGCAAAATTACGCCGCAGTTTTGTAAAAAACCTTGATTTAGGTATGGATTTTCTGTTATTTATGTGATATTATTAAATCATAGTCGAGCGGTTAAATAATTTTTGAGGAGCTATGAATATGAACATAGTAGCAAAAATCAAAGAGCTGAGTAAAAATCACGGCATTACGCAGAATCATCTGAAGGTCATTGCCGCGGTTCTTATGCTGATAGACCATGTCGGAGCCGAGCTTTTCCCACAGCTTGATATTTTGCGCGTAATTGGTCGGCTGTCCTTTCCGATTTTCGCGTTCTTTATTTATGAGGGATGTAAGTATACGCGCAGCAAACCGAAATATCTTATGAGGATTTTTATTCTCGGGCTTCTGTGTATAAT
>JAJBTG010000150.1 GCA_020860985.1 Oscillospiraceae bacterium | reverse complement strand
TATAACATACGGCGGTATTATTTGTAAAGCAAAAAAGCAGATATGTTAAAAAAAATAACGGACTGAATAACAGTCCGTTCATGTACCGCAAAAATACAACCTTGTCGGGATATATCCCGACTATTCTTTAGGTTATCTTCTGCGTTTCATTTCCTTATAAATATCGTCCCATGTCATGTCGTTGTCCACGAGCATAACGGTAAGGTGGTAAATAAGGTCTGCGACCTCGTAGCTGATTTCGCTTTTATCCCTGTTCTTTCCGGCGATAACCACCTCGGCGGCTTCTTCTCCGACCTTTTTAAGTATTTTGTCCTCGCCCTTTTCAAAGAGATAATTCGTCTATCTTCCCTGCTCGGGGGTTTTCTTTCTGTCGATTATTACAGCCTGATCGACCGCCATAACGTCCGACAAGTCCTCCTTATCCTCGGCGTTTACAAGGCTGTCGCCGGATACGCTTCTGTAAAAGCAGGTTCTGTTTCCGGTGTGGCACGCGGGGCCTGCCGGAACCGCGAGAACAACAAGGCAATCGCAGTCGCAGTCAACCCGTATTTCATCGACGTACATATAATTTTTAGAGGTTTCGCCCTTTACCCATACTTCGTTTCGGCTTCTTGACCAAAAGGTTGCTCTGCCGGTTTCTGCTGTCTGTCTTATGGTGTCCGCGTTCATATACGCAACCATCAGAATTTCTTTTGTGTCCTTGTTCTGCACAACGGCTGGGATTAATCCGTTTGAATCAAATTTCAGCATATTTATTATTTTTTCCATCTGTGTTTCCTCCATTTTAATAAACGTCAAAATATTCCGTCCGCAAAGCTGCGGCAATTTTTATTTCATTTCCATTAGGCTTCGATTTTTTAAAAGATAGTCCACTCCTGAAATTACAGTGAACGCGACCGAAATCCATATAAGTATGTCGGAAATCAGCGCCGCCGATATACCCAAAACACTGTCAAACGGCAGCAGAAGCATAGCGGCAATTACCGCAATCATTTGCGTTACGGTTTTAATCTTACCCCACATACTCGCGGCAACAACCTTGCCGTCGCCCGCCGCGACGAGCCTTATGCCCGCAACCATAAACTCACGCGTAAGCACTATCATCAGCGCCCATACCGACATACGTCCGTAGTGCATGAGTATAAGGAACGCCGCTGTTGTAAGCACCTTATCCGCAAGCGGGTCCACAAACTTTCCGAAGGTGGTTGTTTGATTATATTTCCTCGCTATATGACCGTCTATCGCGTCGGTTACAGAAGCGATTATAAACACCGCCAATGCCGCGTAATGGCACGCCGTGTTGTTAATCATAAACAGTACCATAAATATCGGTACGAGAAATACGCGTATCATTGTTACTTTGTTTGCTGTATTCATTTAATCAACCATCCTTCCGGTTAAATCATATTCATCCGCGTCAAGGATTTCAACCTTTATAATATCGCCCTCGAAAACTTCGGTTTCGGTTCCGAAATAAACCTTGCCGTCAACCTCTATGCTGTCGCCTCGGCTTCTGCCGTAGAAGAGAAAGCTTTCATCGTCGTAGCCCTCGACAATAATCTCAAGGACTTTTCCGATTTTTTTGCGATTGAGATTGAGGGAAATTTCCTGCTGAAGCGTCATAAGAGTGTCAAGCCGCGCCTCCTTGATTTCCTCGTCTATCTGGTCGGGAAAATCCGCTGCGGCGGTGTCCTCCTCTTGCGAATAGGTGAAAACGCCCATTCTGTCAAATTTCACTGTTTTAACAAAGTCGTAAAGCTCCTTAAACTGCTCCTCGGTTTCACCGGGGAATCCGACTATGATTGACGTCCTTATTGTACAGTCGGGAATTTTCTCCCTGATGTATTTTATTTTTTCAAGCATTTCCTCGCGGGTGGTACGCCGCGCCATTCGTCTGAGGATGTCGTTGTTGCCGTGCTGTACGGGCATATCTATATAATTGCATATCTTATCATACTTCGCCATTGTATCAATAAGGCTTTCGGTAATCGCTTCGGGATAATAATAATGCACCCTTATCCATTCTATTCCGTCGATTTTGACAAGCTCCTCCAAAAGAGTGTCAAGGCTGTATTTACCGTATAAATCCACACCGTAGCGAGTGGTGTCCTGCGCGATTAGAATAAGCTCCTTTACGCCGCTTTCCGCGAGCGACCGCGCTTCCTCCGCGATGTCCTCTATTTTTCGGCTTCTGAAGTGTCCGCGTATTTTCGGAATAGCGCAGTAGGTGCAGTTGTTATCGCAGCCGTCCGCGATTTTAAGATACGCGGTGTAGGGGGGAGTTGATAAAATTCTCGGCAGCCGTTCCTCCGGCGTTCTGTCCTTATGACCGCAAAGAACGGGTCTTTTACCGGCAAAGGCTTCCTTGATTATATCGGCGATTTTATCGTAATCGCCCGTTCCCAAAACGGCGTCTACCTCCGGCAGCTCAATCAGAATATCACTGCTGTAGCGTTCCGCAAGACAGCCCGTGGCAATCAGCAGCTTACAGCGTTCGGACTTGTATTCCGCCATTTCCAAAATAGCGTCAATGGATTCGCGCTTTGCCGATTCGATAAAGCCGCAGGTATTTACTATTATTACGTCCGCTTCGGCGGGGTTGTGCGTTATATTAAATCCGTCCTCCGCGAGAAGTCCGAGCATTATTTCCCCGTCGGTCTGATTTTTCGCGCATCCGAGCGAAACCAATCCTATATTACAGCTCATTCATTACCTCCGTTTTTGCGCGCTCAATGCAAGATTTTATATCGTTAAAGGAATATCCTCGGTATATAAAATAGCGTATACATTTATCGACGTTTTTTTTCTCAAAATCATCGCCGAGCTTTTTTAAAACGAGAG
>JAJBTG010000227.1 GCA_020860985.1 Oscillospiraceae bacterium | reverse complement strand
GGAGATAGGAAAATGAGATTTGAAAATACAGAGGTTTACGGCTTTAAACGCGCGATGCACGGTATGCGCAACCCGCTTGAGTCATGGCGGAGGAACGACACGGTTGAGGAGAACGGAAGGGTTATCGTAGGCGAAAACGACATCGATTTGGCAAGGCGGCTGATTAAATCGGGTTCGGAGCATCGTAAATTTATGAGGCAGATTTTTGTTTCGGTTGATATAACGGCGCCTATTTATTGGTGGAAGGAGTTTGACACCTATAAGGTTGGAACGGTCGCCAACAGCACATCGACAATGCATAAGCTCGCATCCACGCCGATAACGGCGGACTGCTTTGAAATTGACGATTACAACGCCGATTTGGATTATGACGGCGTAAGGCTGGGAGATAAAATAACCGAGCATATTGAGTTTCTTGAAGCTATGCGATTGAAATATCTTGAAACCAAGGACAAGGCGTATTGGAAGGAGCTTATCCGTTGGCTGCCGTCGTCATGGCAGCAGACGCGAACGGTTACGATGAACTATGAAAATCTGCTTGCCATGTGCTCCCCGGGACAGCGCCGCTTTCATAAGCTGACGGAGTGGTCGAAGTCGTTTATAGATTGGGCGCGCACGCTCCCTTATGCGCAGGAATTGATTTTTTCAGATGAGGAATAGCTGAAATCGGATGCGGCGCGAAGGTAAAAAATTCGTTTCCGCTTCGCACCGTAGTATGAGGCCGACGGAGGCGGCAAGGAGGACAATATGGATTTAATAGTATCGGTTGACAGAAACTGGGGAATAGGAAAAAACGGTAAGCTGTTGTTTTCTATTGCGCAGGATATGGAATTTTTCAAGGACACAACTCTCAACAAAGCGGTCGTTATGGGTAGGAAAACACTGGACTCGCTTCCCGACGGCAAGCCGCTGAGGGACAGGGTTAATATAGTTTTAACGCGCGACGGGGATTTTCGGAGGGACGGAGTTATTGTCTGCAATTCGCTTGAGGAGCTGCTTGACGAGGTTAAAAAGTATCCCGAGGTATATGTTGCGGGGGGCGGAGAAATTTATAAGCTTTTGCTGCCGTACTGCGATAGGGCGTATGTTACGAAAATTTCCGCCGAAGCGGACGCGGATACGCATATGGTTAATCTCGATAATGAACCCGACTGGATAACGGAGCGTTCAACAAAGGATTTTACCCATGAGGAATTTACATATAGATTTTTTGTGTATGAACGGGTACGGCAAAAATAAGACGGAATCCGTTTAACGGTCAGTCACAATTGCGGATTTTTCACCATATAATAAGACAAAGCAGCTTGCGCCGCGCGGGATAACCAGGATGTTCAATACGGGGCAAATCCCCGTCGTTTGGTTGTACCGCGCGAATTTTCGCGGGCGGCTGTTGCTCAACGTGCAAGGGAGCAAATAAAAAGGGGCGAAGTCCCCATAGAGGTGAAAAATAATGCAATATAACAGGGACGCCGCGGTAGCCTATGCCGACAGATGGGCATACGGAAGAAACCCGAGGTTTTTTGATTTTTCCGATTTGGGCGGGGATTGTACGAATTTTGCGTCGCAGACGCTTTACGCCGGCAGTGGAGTAATGAATTACACCCCGCTTTACGGGTGGTTTTATATAAGCGCGAACGACCGCACACCGTCATGGACGGGAGTAAACGAGCTGTATCAATTTCTTGTGACAAACACCGGTGCCGGCCTGCAGGCGCGCGTAAGCACGCTCGCGGAGATTGAGCGCGGCGATATAATTCAAATCAGGTTTAAGGGGGGTACGCGCTTCGACCATTCACCCGTGGTTATGGATGTGGGAATGAGAACTCCGGAAACAATTCTTTTGGCGGCTCATTCAAACGACGCCAATTGCCGTCCGCTTTCAAGCTACAATTACAGAGAATTGCGCCCGCTTCATATTGTAAACGTGGGCGAATAGCGGACTTTGATTGGGAGAATTTGAAATCGGTGCCGTCGTAATGAACGCGCCGATTGCAAAAAACAAAAATCCATGATTGACAAACAGGCATATAATATGATATAATGAAATACGGTTTTAAAGCAAAAAATAAAATACGATTCGCACGACACACGTAATACTTTTTGGTATGTAAATCTGATCACGGAACGAAACATCATCAGATTGCATAAAAAGGATTACGTGTTTTTTTGTGTGTGAATCAAGGAAAAGGAGAGAATTTTTAATGCCGAGAAATCAATTTCAAAGAATGGTTTTTGCTTTTCTTACCGTACTTATAACAGTACACGCTTACGTTTTTTACAGCCTGTATGTGGTAAACGGAAGCACGCTGATGTCGCTCAACGGAGCAAGCAGTGTAATTGAAGCAATAAACAATCAAAACGGAGTTTATATGTTCGGTACGTATCTTCCCATTTGGGCGGTAGTGCTTACGGAGTTTTGCTTCGCGTATCTGCTGGAGGTATGTATGGGAAGTCCGTGTTCGTTCGCGCTTGCCAAGAGGGTGTTTGACCCGAAAACAACAAACCCCGTATTGTTTGAAACGACTATCATATGCGCTACAGTGGGTATCATGTGTCCGGCGATGAGCTTTATTGCGGCATGGTTGTATTATCCGTATTATGCCGGATTTAATATAGTTACTTTGTTTGCGAACTGGCTCAAGCTTGTGTGCTTTAATTTCCCGTTTGCGTTTTTTACGCAGTTGTTTTTTATCCAGCCTCTTATCCGCACGGTGTTTAAGACGCTGTTCAGAAAGGACATTGCAAAACGGCAAAGCACTCAGATTAACGGTTAATCATTTTGGTTTGACCGCAAGGATTTCTTAAAAACAAAAGTATTTTGAAAATGCTTTTTCGCTGTCGGCGCCTTATGCCGAC
>JAJBTG010000143.1 GCA_020860985.1 Oscillospiraceae bacterium | reverse complement strand
CCCGTAGCTGGGAACATATATCGGAAGATTTAAAATAACGCATTACTGCCCCTGCTCGATTTGCAACGGCGGATGGGGCGCGTATACGGCGTGGGCGGATGAGATTATCCCGGGTCAGACGATTGCGGTTGACCCGTCGCTGATTGAAAAATTAAGCTGGGTTTATATCGAGGAGTACGGTTTAAGGCGCGCGGAGGACTGCGGCGGCGGAGTTGGCGGTTATCATATAGATGTGGCTGTAGCGACACATGAGGAAGCGCTCAGCAAGGGCGTTGTATATAAGGACGTTTATTACGTGGAATAAAACAAAAAAGGCTGTGGACAAAACCATTAGGATTTTGTTTACAGCCTTTATTTTTTTACCATGATACCGGTAAAATACCGACCGCCTCCGCTTCGCCGGACAATATATCCGCGGTGCTTTTTGCCGCGTCGGAGGTGTTTTCGTAGGTGCATAAAAACGCGGTACAGCCCTCAAGAGAGCGCAGGATGTACGGTGTATCAAACGACACTGCGACAGTATTGGGATTCCCCTCAATAACGGAATTGACAATGCGCGAGTGAGAAGCTCTGTTTGTGCAAACGATAACCTTATCGTATTGAGCCGCCTTTTCTCGATAGAAATTCAAGAGATTGTCAAGCTCGTTTTCTGTCATTTCACCGAGAGGCGGGATAATTTCCGAATCGCCGCCGAGCTTTTCCGCGAGGTATTCGGAGATTGAAATTTTTTTGTCATTCTCGTCAAGCTGTCTTACGCTGTCGGACGAAATAATAAGCACACTTTCACCGCCGCGTATTGGCAGAAGATTATTTTCGTCCCGTACCAATGTAATGCTGTTACGGCTTATTGCATCCGCAAGCTCGCGGTGACTTTCAAGGGTATTTTCATCAAGTCCGGCAAATTCGGACTTTTCTATTTCATAATCGGACTTGCATTTTAATACGCGCTCAACCGCTTTATCGAGCGTTTCCCCGGAGATTTCTCCGCTTTCCACCGCCTCGCGGACTTTTTCCACGCATTTTATCTGCGGACCGAGCGACAAATCCTCCTCCTTGCCGCCGCTTCCCGTTATAATCAAATCGGCTCCGGCATTTATCGCGGCTACGCAGGCGTTTTCAATGCCGAAATTATCCGCTATAGCTCCCATGCGTATACCGTCCGTGACAATCATGCCGTTAAATCCCATGCGCTCTCTCAATATATCCGTAAGCATAACGCGCGACATTGAGGCGGGATTGTTCTCGTCAAGCCGGGGGTATAAAATATGCGCCGCCATAATCGCGGGAGCGCCGCTTTCGATTAATGTCTTAAACGGCAAAAGCTCATTTTCCAAAAGCTCGTCAAGCGGCTTATCAACCGTAGGGAGTCCGTAGTGTGAATCCGTGTCCACGTCGCCGTGGCCGGGATAATGCTTCGCAACGCTGACCTCGCCCGCGCTGTTCATCCCGTTTACAAACGCCGCCGCGTACTGCGCTACATTTTCCGCGTTATCGCCAAAGGAACGCGCGCCTATTACGGGGTTGTCGGGGTTTGAATTAATATCGGCATCCGGTGCGAAATCAATATTTATTCCGAGTGCGTGAAGCTCCTCTCCCATGTATCTGCCGACCGATTCGGCATTCTCCGTATTGTTCGTTGCCGCAATCGTCATCGCGCCGGGGTAGTAAACCGCGCCGTCGGTAACGCGGACGACCTGTCCGCCTTCCTGATCCGTGCCGATAAAGGCGGGGATTCCGGTATTCCGTGTTATTTTGGATTGAATGTCGCGGCAAAGCTCGCCCGTTTGCTCCGCGTTTTCGATATTTTTAGAAAAGAGAATTACATTTCCGATTGAATATTCCTCGAAAAAATCACAGACCTCTTTATCAAGCTCCGTACCCGAAAAGCTTACGCAGAAAAGCTGCCCTATTTTCTGCTCCGTTGTAAGAGCGGATATGGGGGATTTAGAATTTTGAATATTTTCGGTTCCGCCGCATGAGGCAAGAAGCATTGCCGAAGCAATTATAACCGCAATAGATTTTCGCATAGCGTCCTCCGTTGTTATTTCTCGTCGATGTGAATCAGTACCTGCTCGATTATCCTTTTTACATGGTCGTCATCGAGGGAGTAAAACGCGTTCTTACCGTCGCGCCTTGCCTTAATAAGACGCGCCTGCTTCAATGTGCTGAGCTGGTGGCTTATCGCGGACTGGCTCATATTAAGAGCCTCGGCAATATCATAAACACAAAGCTCCTTGTCAAAAAGCGTCCATAAAATTCGTATTCTTGTGTTGTCTCCGAATATCTTGAAAACCTCTACTAAATGTGAAATAGTGGCTTCGTCGGGTATTTCGTTTTTTAATTTGTTTAGTATCCGCAAATTGTATTTACAGGTTTCGCATTGTTCCATATAAAATTTCATAGCCTTTCTTCCCACAAAAATAAATATATTTTCAACACTCGCGGCGGGTCGGCGAAATGTAAAAACAGACTAAGTTTTTCGCTGTAGGCAGCAGCCTAAAATCAATGTGACTTTTATTTTTCAATACTATTATAATCCCATAAAATTTGTTTGTCAAATAAAATACACGTTTGCGGCGCAAAAATTAAGGTTACGGAAGCGAAGCACTTTTTTCGCCGCGGGGCGCGTATTTCCGATTATTTAAGGCATTTCCGCAGTCAGCGGATTTTAAACTTACCGATTGAAAAATCCTTAGCGCATTGCGCGCGAAAAATAAACGCCTAAGGTCGGGATGTATTAAGGGGGTTACATCTTAATTTAATTATTACCAAAAAAACAAAAAAGACCTTGTTAAATTTTGTTGTTTATGATAAAATGGTAGCAATGAGAATTAGGAGATTTAACCGAATAAATTTTTTTTGAAAGAGAGGTATTTTTTATGAAGAA
>JAJBTG010000276.1 GCA_020860985.1 Oscillospiraceae bacterium | reverse complement strand
GATATATATAACACAAAAGCATTATGTAAACTATTCTCCGAAGGCAGCGGCAGCAAGCGCAAAATCGACAAAGAAAAGTAAGAAATCCTCGGTTAAATACGCGCCCGCCGCGCCGAAGAAAAGCTTTAATTTTACGCTCAGCACTGTATTTTCAAAGGTCACAAGATTCGATATTATCGCGATGATTGTAATTACCGCAGTTTACGCATGTATCGCGCTCTACGACCTCGGCGATATGAGCGCGCCCGAATCGGAAATATCCCTCCCCGACGGGGCGGTCACAATCGATTTGGGGCAGGACACGGATATAAGCAAAATAAAATTCTATCTCGGCTCGTATCAGCTTAACGACGAGCGCACAATTGATATAGAATTTAAGGACTCCGCAAACAACACGGTAAAATCAGACAGCTACACTGACGGAGCCGTATTCTACTGGTCGGAAAAAAATATTAATTTAAGTGCGCGCTATATCTCGCTTTCAACATCGGCGACGGAGCTTACAATCAAGGAATTTGCCGTTATGGGCAGCGACGGAACATACCTGACTCCGGTGAACGCCTCTGATGCCTCGATAGCGAATTTATTCGACGAGCAATCGCTGATTCCCGAAAGGACAACCTTCCGCAACAGCACGTATTTTGACGAGATATATCACGCTCGTACAGCCTACGAATTTGTACACAGCCTGTCTGTTTATGAGTGGACACACCCGCCGCTCGGTAAGGTATTTATCGCACTCGGTATACTGATATTCGGTATGTGTCCGTTCGGCTGGAGAATTATCGGAACATTGTTCGGTATCTTCATGGTTCCGTGCATATATATGTTTGCAAAGCGCTTAACGAAAAAGTCATGGCTGTCAATTGTTACCTGCCTGCTGTTTACATTTGACTTTATGCACTTCGTCCAAACGCGTATCGCAACAATAGACGTATACATCACAACCTTTGTAATACTGATGTATTACTTTATGTACAAATATTACTGCACCAGCTTCTATGACACTCCGTTCAAGAAAACTCTCGTTCCTCTCGCGCTTTCGGGAGTTGCAATGGGACTAGGAATAGCAAGCAAATGGACGGGAATATATGCCGGAGCGGGTCTTGCGATATTATTCTTTATGACAATGTACAAGCGTTATTCGGAATATTTGCACGCTCTAAAGAATCCGTCGGGCGAAACGAACGGCATATCGCATAAGTTTGTGGTAAGCAGCTTCAAGCCGTATTTCATAAAAACAATTCTGTGGTGCTGTATATTCTTTATACTTGTTCCGCTTGTGATTTACTGCGTTTCGTATATTCCGTATCTCAAAGCGCCGGACGCTCACGGATTGAAATCCATAATCGACAATCAGAACGCAATGTATACCTACCACTCAAGCACGGTTCTCGGCTCGACACATCCGTTCTCCTCACGCTGGTATGAATGGATAATTATGAAGCGTCCGATATGGTATTATTCAGGCGCCGTTTCGGACGGAATCGAGGAGGGTATAAGCTCGTTCGGTAACCCGCTCGTATGGTGGCTCGGCATTCCGGCGTTCTTCTACATGGTATATATCGCGTTTAAAAAGAAAGATAAAACGGCATTATTCCTTGTTATCGGCTATCTTGCGCAGCTCGTTTCATGGATTCCGATTACGCGGCTGACGTTCATTTATCACTATTTCCCGTGCGTGCCGTTCCTTGTGCTAATGCTCGGATATTCAATAAATGTCATCTATGAAAGTGCAAAGGATGTCGGAAACGGAGCGGTAGGATTCTTTAAAAATATTAAACCGGGCAATAAAAATTCCGTTGTGATGGGCGCATTCATCTATGCCGGACTTGTAATTGTTCTGTTTGCAATGTTCTATCCCGTTCTGTCGGGTCAGCCCGTTTCGACTGATTATGTTGTAACATTCCTAAAATGGTTTAACAGTTGGGTATTGATATAGGAGGCGGAAAATGAGAATTATTCAATCCGAAACGGTTACAGCCGCCGTAAGAGATATGTGTATAAAGGCGAATTGTCATATAAACGACGATATAAAACGCGCGCTTGAAAGCGGCGTTGAAACGGAGAAATCGGAGGTTTCCCGCGGAATACTTAAAAATCTTTTGAAGAACGCGGAAATCGCCCACAGTAAAGAGGTTCCGATTTGTCAGGATACCGGCATGGCTGTATTCTTTATAGAGATAGGCAATGAGATTTTCATTGAGGGCGACACTCTGACCGACGCGGTAAACAAGGGTGTTTCGCTCGGCTATACCGAGGGCTATCTGAGAAAATCGGTGGTTGCCGACCCGCTCGAACGCGTTAATACAAAGGACAACACTCCCGCTGTTATCCACTATGATTTTGTAAAGGGAGATAAATTGAAAATCACATTCGCGCCCAAGGGCTTCGGAAGCGAAAATAAGAGCGCGCTGAAGATGCTAAATCCCTCCGACGGCATGGACGGAATCGTTGATTTCATCGTAGACACCGTGCGCAAAGCGGGCGCGAATCCGTGTCCGCCGATGGTTATCGGTGTAGGAATCGGCGGCACGATGGATAAAGCGGCGGTACTCGCAAAAAAGGCTCTGACGCGCGACATTAACACGTCAAACGAAAAGCCTCTATACGCCGATTTGGAAAAAAAGCTGCTTGAAAAAATCAATAAGCTGGGCATCGGCCCACAGGGTATGGGCGGTACAACAACCGCGCTTGCGGTAAATATCGAAACATATCCCACCCATATCGCGGGACTGCCGGTTGCGGTAAACATAAATTGCCACGCCACACGCCACGCCGTAACGGTGATATGAATCACGACGACAAAATCAAAAGGGACTGTTAAAAAAACAGTCCCTTTGTTTATTTGGTGGAGCAAAGGTCGCACTGGTCGAACCCGTCAGATTCTAACAGAGATAGG
>JAJBTG010000199.1 GCA_020860985.1 Oscillospiraceae bacterium | reverse complement strand
CATTCATATTAAGGTAAAATAAACGCACTGTTAAATTTTTGTAAAAATTTCTATACATAAGGAATGATAAAAGGGGCTGTGAAAAATGTCCGTTCCGAACAATTTTTCGCAGCTCCTTTACAGAATTAGATTCTTTCCTTAACCTTAGCCGCCTTGCCGACTCTGTCACGCAGGTAATAAAGTCTTGCACGTCTAACCTTACCTTTTCTTGAAACCTCGATTTTTTCGATGTTAGGTGAGTTTACCGGCCATGTCTTTTCCACGCCTACGCCGTAAGAAACACGTCTTACAGTGAAAGTTTCGGCAATGCCGCCGCCCTGCTTCTTAATAATTGTACCCTCGAACATCTGGGTTCTTGTACGCGAACCCTCGACAATTCTCTGATAAACCTTTACGTTGTTTCCAACTACAAGCTCAGGCAGGTCTGTTCTGATTTGGTCTTTTGTCAAAGCGTTAATGATTTCTTGTGTATTCATCATTAATTCCTCCTTAATTTCAAGGACGTTCATGCCGACCGAGGCAGAGGACCATCCGTAATAACTACAAGATTATACCATAGCTATTCGTAAAATGCAAGCTTTTTTTCAAAAAAATTTTAACATATTCGGAAAAAAATATGCGTAAGGATAATAAAGCAAACGGAGGAACAGGACTATGAGATTTAAAACGATAATTATAACAAGGAAAAAAGTTATATTTACGCTTATCTGCACCGGAGTTACGGCTGTCTGCGGGATAACCGCCGCCGTGGTGCGGACAAGCGGCAAGGCTGCGGAGGTCTTTAAAAGCGAGGATACGGTGTATGAGGATATTTTATCCGAGGGACTTCCGACCGAGGACGATGAGTTTGATTTAAAGAATGCCGTAAATAAAATATTGGGTTTTAATCTTGACGAGCCGCAAACTATAATAGAGGAATATTCGGCGTACTTTGAAAATGTACAAGCCGAAAATAATCAGGATGGGAGCGGGGCTGAGTCTGTAGAGGATGCTGCGGAACAGTCTGATGAGGATGCAGAGGAACATCCGAATGGGGAAACCGCGGAGCAGCCGGAGGAGCAATCTGCGGAGCCTGAATTGCCGACAAGGGACATGATTTATTCCTCCGTTGGTTTGGCAATAAACAATGCTACGGACTATGACGTAAATATAGACGCTATGTGCGCCGAGGAGCTTACCTTTTCAATAAATGACGAGGGGCCGCAGGTGCTTGTAGTTCACACCCACACAACCGAGTGCTACGACGGCGACCAGATGTCGGGTGAAACGGAACGAACAACCGACGACAGCCGCAATGTTATCGAGGTAGGCAACGTAATATGCGATACCCTTGAAAGCTATGGAATAAAAACATATCACGACACAACATACCATGATTATCCCTCATATCAGGGTTCCTATACTCGTGCGCTGACTACGATAAGCAGCCGATTGGCAGAATATCCGTCTGTAAAAATAGTCCTTGATATCCACCGCGACGCGTTTATCTACGCCGCCGGTTCAAAGCTTACCGTGAGCAGCGACCAAAACGGGATTTCCACCGCGCAGGTCATGCTTGTATGCGGAACGGACAGCATGGGACTGGAGCATAAAAATTGGCGAGAGAATTTAAAACTGGCGGCAAAGATTCAGAATGCCGCGGAAATAATGTATCCCGGATTAATGCGCCCCGTAAATCTCAGAACGGAGAGATTTAATATGCACATGACGACCGGCAGTCTGCTGATTGACGTAGGCAGCAACGGGAATACGCTCGACCAGGCAAAGGAGGGCGGAAAGGATGTCGCGCGGGCAATCGCGGCTGTTTTGACAAATCAATAAAAATTCATATAGGCTCCGCCCCTAAAGCAGAAAGTTTCCAAGATAGACGTCATATACTATACCGATTGCGTTTTGGAAAGGAGTTAATGGTTATGACGTTACGAAAAAAATCTGCAAAGGCATATGCCGAGATAAGGGGCAGCGATGAATATCCCGATATAAAGGGAAAGGTAGAGATGAATCAAATGAGGAGGGGCGTTCTTGTCGCCGCGGAAATACAGGGATTGCCGACGAATGGCGAAAAGTGCGCCGAAGAAATTTTTGCATTTCATATACATGAGGGCAAAAGCTGCTCGGGTAATGAAAAGGATCCCTTTGCGGACGCGTTGGGACATTACAATCCCGACGGCTGTCCGCATCCGTACCACGCGGGAGATTTACCGCCGTTGTTCGGAAGTAAAAATGGCTATGCTTACTTATCCGTGTTCACCAACAGATTTTCACTAAATGAGGTAATCGGACGCGCAATAATAATTCATGCGCGGCCCGACGATTTCACAACGCAGCCGAGCGGAAACGCGGGTGAGAAAATAGCCTGCGGCATTATCATGCCCGCTTTTTCACATCGCCGCGGTCGGTAACCAATTTAAAGCCGGCGGATATGACGCGTTTGTCAAGGCAGAAGCGGCATTCCGCCGCTTCTTCGCCGGTACAGATTTTGTTGTCGTAAAGCTCGTAAAGCTTTCTTACGCGCACGGGGGAGAGGTTGGGCATAACCACGTTTGCTCCCGCTTTAAGTCCCATTTCCCGCCCCTGCGGGTGAATCGTTCCGAGAGCCGTGGTTGCCGGAATCAGCGCATAAGGGAACATAAGTCTGAGAATCGCGATTAAGTTAAGACATTTGATAAGGCTCCCTTTTTCGCGGTCCCCGAACGGAGTGTCAGCATGGGGAAGAAACGGACCGATTCCAATCATATCCGGCTGTAATTCCTGCAAGAAGCGTAAATCCTCAACAAGATTTTCGGTTGTTTGAAACGGAGAGCCTACCATAAATCCCGACCCGACCTGATAGCCGATTTTTTTTAGGTTCCACAAACATTCCTTGCGCTCGTTAAGGCTCATCGAATCGGGGTGCAGCTTTCTGTAATGC
>JAJBTG010000027.1:466-2922 GCA_020860985.1 Oscillospiraceae bacterium | reverse complement strand
GGCATGGTTAAAATCTCCCAATCATTCCCATTTTACATTTACTCGTTAAACCTATTATAGCATATCGCCCTCGGCTTTTCAAGGATTATTAATTCAATAAGGGACGAAGCTCCGTCATTCAATGTTTTTTTACCACCGCAGATAATCTTTACGCGCCATGGTTTGCGGGCATTTTCATCAAAATATCCTAAAATCAACTTTATTTTGGAACAAAGCTATTTGCATTTTTCATAGTATTATGTTAAAATATAACTGAATTAAGATGTCTCCCTGTAAACTCACTTTGCGTAGTAAGATTCTGCATAGCAAAACCTACGGCTAAAGGTGACGGATTACACTTAATTTTTTCAGCGGCGGACTTTGCCGCTGAAAAAATCGAATTTCGGGGCACGCCCCTTATTGAACTAATTTGGTTGAAAGGACGGTGAATACTGTGGCGGTTTCATTTCCGGGCGGTATAAAAATTAAAAGTTTTAATCAGCTTACAAGCGGCATGGCGTCCATTTCGCTTCCGCATTGCGGCACGCTGACTTTCCCCATTTTGCAGCATAACAGCGCACCGCTTGAGCCTATAGTGAAAATCGGCGAAAAGGTCATGGTTGGTCAGAAAATAGCCGACGCGGAAAATTATCTTGCCGTTCCCATTCACTCGTCCGTTTCCGGCAGAGTTGTTGATATACAAAACATCGTAACGCAGTACAATGAGGAATCACCCACGATTATTATCGAAAATGACAAACGGTATACGCGCATAGAATCCGACAGCGACGTTTCGCCCGAAGTATATACAACGCGCGAGCTTTTATGGATTATCCGCGACGCGGGAATAGTCGAGCCGGACGGCTCACCCGCACACATCAAGCTCAATCCGCATAAAAGCGTCAAATTCATAATCGCAAACTGCGCCGAAAGCGATTCGTATGTTACCTCAAAACAGCGCAGAATTATTGAAAACACAGAGGATATTGTCAACGGACTGAAAATTGCGATGCGGATTTTAAATTTAAAAGAGGGATATATCGGGATTGAGGCGCATATGCACGGCTGCATTAACCGCTTTAAAAGGCAGCTCAGATACAACAACTCAATTCATCTTTTAAAGCTTAAATCAAAGTATCCGCAAAGCGACGAAACTCAAATTATAAGGGCCATTACCGGACGCGACACGCCGTCCGGCTCGGTCGTGATTGACGCGCAGACGCTTTATAATATATCTCGTGCCGTGCTTTACAGAGAAAGCGTTACCGAAAGAATCGTAACCGTTTCCGGCGACGCGGTTAAACGTCCGACTAATTTTATTGTGCCGCTGGGCGTTCCGATTTCGTATCTGTTTAAAAAAGCGGGCGGCTTCAGTATTGAATCACCGCGGCTAATCGTAGGAGGCGGAATCGGCGGAGCGGATTTGATAAACCCGAGCGCTCCCGTAATGAAAACAACCGACGCGGTACTGGCATTGTCGGGTGAAAAACCCATAATCTCCGACAAGTCATGCGGCACTTGCAGAAAATGTATCGGAAAATGTCCGATGAAAATCAATCCGAAGCTGCTCAGCAGCATAAGTGACAGCGTAAAAGCGGACGAAAATTTCATCCTCGATTGCACTGCCTGCGGAGTTTGCTCATATGTATGTCCGAAAAACCGCGCGCCTATGAGCCGCATAATGGATTTACAAAAAGCGGTTGAAAATCAATTTTAGAATGATTTTGCCTCTAAACGCTCAAGCCGTAGGATTCGGACTTTCACAAAGAAGACACTATGCAAAGCTTTAAAGTATGCGTCACCTTAAGACGCTCGTCGAAAAGCACAAAAATTAAAAACCGACGCTTTTTCAAAACGTCGGTTTTCTTGAATCCGACGCAGCCGTCGGATAAAGCCTAAAAGCTTTTTAAATAAGGGGGTAAACCGACTGACATCGGTTTAATGTATTTTGTGAGGTCATTTATAATTATCCCCACACTTTTAAATTTTATGCAAAAATCAACCCAATTTTTTTGATTTCTCCATACAAGCCGCCATCGCCTTGATCATAGCATATCTGAACCCCTCGGATTCAAGCGCCGCTACAGCATCGATTGTGGTTCCGGCGGGTGAGCATACCATGTCTTTCAGCTCGCCGGGGTGCTTTCCCGTTTCAAGCACCATTTTCGCGCTGCCCATAACCGCCTGCGCCGCAAAGGTGTACGCCTGACTTCTCGGCATACCTCCCATAACAGCCGCGTCCGCCATTGCCTCAATCATCATAAATACGTATGCGGGCGAGGAACCGCTCACAGCCGTTACCGCATTCATAAGGTTTTCGGGCACTATCTCGCATTTGCCGAAGCTGTTGAAAATTTTCTCAATAACTGCGCTTTCCGATGAGGAAATATTTTTATTCGGTGAAACCGCCGACATTCCTTCGCCAACCAATGCCGGTGTGTTCGGCATTACGCGTACAAGCTTTATATCTTTGCCGA
>JAJBTG010000027.1:0-456 GCA_020860985.1 Oscillospiraceae bacterium | reverse complement strand
TCCGTGAGAGCTTCGATTGACTGTCCCGCAACTATCGAAACAATTACCGTGTTTTCCGAAACGCTGTCCTTTATCTCGTTAATTACAAAATATACA
This sequence comes from Oscillospiraceae bacterium, assembly GCA_020860985.1. Taxonomy (GTDB): domain Bacteria; phylum Bacillota; class Clostridia; order UBA1381; family UBA1381; genus JALEPO01. Next base: position 360 of record JAJBTG010000027.1, on the reverse strand, counting down.
AACTGCGGCTTTACGCATAAAAACAATATATCCGATTTTTCCGCCGTTTCTTTGTTGTCGTTTGTGGTATTAACTCCGTACTCGGCGCTTATCTTCGCAAGCGCGGACGGGTTAGCGTCCGAAACAAGTATATTCGACGGCGCGGCAATCCGAGCGTTTACTATTCCGCCGATAATCGCGCCGCCCATATTTCCGCCGCCTATAAATCCTAATTTCATATTAATCTCCATTCCGCCGCCTGAAACGGCTTTAACATTAATAAAATCAGACTGTAGACAAAACCGGTTAGGTTTTGTCTACCTTGTTCGTGGGTGCTCGAGGTGCTAACCTCGAATAAAAATCATTTTTGACGACAGGTGC
>JAJBTG010000040.1 GCA_020860985.1 Oscillospiraceae bacterium | reverse complement strand
GGCTTATACCGACTTTATTAATCCATTATTGGTACATTGTATCACAAATACCGCATATAGTCAATCGAAAAATACAAAATATTTATAATAATATCTTGACAAGAGATAAAAAATGGTATATAATTTAATATGCTTAATATTCTTTAAAAACAAGTTTTCTGTAAATTAGAATTATTTAAATCTGAGCAACGCTTCTGCTAAGCTTGCTTATAGCATAGCTTGCGACTGATTGCAACCTCCGCAGTGGACATCTGCGGTTGGGTTATATGTAATCCGAATACTTAAAGTGGAGCGTCTTGAAATGGATTGCTCCGTAGAGATTTACATTGCGCTTCGGAATGATACCTGCAATCCGTTCCGTCCGCTTATTTACTTTTATGGAAAGCATTCATTTTAAGAGATCCCCCTTGCAGGTAATTTGGTATTACTGCCATCAAAAAATTGAATGGGGGTCATTATTATAGGTACAATAATTTTATGTTCAATAATCGCTTTGATTATTGGCTGTGCCGCCGGCGCATTCATCGGATTCAGATCCGGCGTCGAGCACAGAAAGAAGATTGCCGAAGCGGAATTCGGTTCCGCGGAAGCAAAGGCAAAGTCTATTGTTGACGAAGCTGAAAAAGCGGCAAACGCTAAAAAGCACGAGCTTATGCTCGAGGCAAAAGAGGAAAACCACAAGCTCCGTGCGGACTTCGATAAGGAAGTGAAGGAGTACAGAAATGAGCTTTCCCGTACAGAACGCCGCCTTAATCAGAAAGAGGAAACCTTAGACAGAAAGAATGATAATCTTGATAAGAAAAACCAGTCGCTTGACCAAAAGCTTAAGCAGCTGGAAAAGAAAGAGCAAGAAATAGCAGAAATTAAACAGCAGCAGATGGACCAGCTCGAAAAAATTTCCGGACTGACACGCGCCGAGGCAAAGGATATTCTCTTAAAGGATGTCGAAAGCCAGACCAGGCACGAGGCTGCTATCATGGTTAAAGAAATTGAGCAAGAGGCAAAGGAGAATGCGGAGAGAAACGCAAAGAATATCGTTGCGCTTTCTATTCAAAAGGTTGCCGCGGATCACGTTGCCGAAACTACCGTTTCTGTTGTAAATCTTCCAAGCGACGAAATGAAGGGACGAATAATCGGCCGCGAGGGCCGCAATATCAGAACTCTCGAAACGCTTACGGGTGTTGATCTTATTATTGACGATACTCCCGAGGCGGTTATAGTTTCAAGCTTTGATCCTATACGTAGAGAGATTGCAAGGCTCGCGCTTGAAAAGCTTATCGTTGACGGAAGAATACATCCTGCGAGAATTGAGGAAACGGTTGAGAAATCCCGTAAAGAGGTTGAATCCATTATTAAGCAGGAGGGCGAGGGCGCTACCTTTGACACCGGTGTAAACGGATTGCATCCGGATCTTTTAAAGCTAATCGGTAAACTCAAATACCGTACAAGCTACGGTCAGAATGTTTTAAGACATTCCATTGAGGTTGCGCATCTTTCGGGCGTTATGGCAGGTGAACTCGGCACAGACGTTACACTTGCGAAGCGCGCAGGTCTGCTGCACGATATCGGCAAGGCTGTTGACCATGAGGTTGAAGGCTCGCACGTTACAATCGGCGCGGACATCGCCAAAAAATATCATGAGAACAAGGAAGTCCTTCACGCTATCATGGCTCACCATGGAGATGTTGAAGCAAAGACACTTATCGCGTGCATCGTTCAGGCGGCGGATGCTATTTCGGCGGCTCGTCCGGGTGCAAGGCGCGAAAATCTCGAAACGTATATCAAGCATCTGCAAAAGCTTGAGGAAATCGCAAACGAGTTTGACGGTGTTGAAAAATCATTCGCAATCCAGGCGGGTCGCGAAATCAGAATTATGGTTAAGCCCGACCATGTAAAGGATGACGATATGATTCTTGTTGCAAAGGATATTGTTAAAAGAATTGAAAACGAGCTTGAATATCCGGGTCAGATTAAAGTCAGCCTGATTCGTGAAACGAGAGCCGTTGACTATGCAAAATAGTTGCTGAAAGCTAAAAATTGGGGACTCTTACAGGATGAGAGTTCGTCGGTATTTAACGCTCTGCATTGCATGGCGGAAAATCTCGGCGGCTCGGCTTCTACCCATTCTGTATAAGTTCCTTTTTTTAGTATATACTACAAACGCGTAATTTTACTGTATGCGTGCGGTTTTAAAAATATACGTGGAAATATGGAGATTTAAATGAAGATTTTATGTATAGGGGATGTCGTGAGCAGAGTCGGACGCGATATGCTGTTTAGATTTGTGGACGAGCTTAAATATAAGAAATCATTGGACCTCGTTATAGCAAACGGCGAGAACGCGACTCACGGACGGGGACTCGCCCGAAACGCGTATAACGAGATGATGTGCGCCGGAATTGACGGAATAACCATGGGTAACCACACATGGGGCGCGAAAGAAATCGTCAGTATTATGAAATATGAGAAAAATGTAATTCGTCCGGCAAATTATACCGGCTCGTGCCCCGGAGAGGGAAGTATGATATTAACTTCAAAATCCGGCGTAAAAGTCGGAATTATCAATATTATCGGAAGGGTTTATATGGATCCCGCTGAATCGCCGTTTGAAGTTGTGCTTGAGGAAATTGAAAAGCTGAAGCAATCCGTCCAAATTATATTGGTTGACTTTCACGCCGAGGCTACCTCGGAAAAGGAGGCAATGGGACAATTCCTTGACGGAAAGGTGTCCGCCGTATTCGGAACGCATACTCATGTCCAAACCGCAGATGAGATGATTTTGCCAAACGGCACCGGATATATAACGGATCTCGGGATGACCGGTCCGATTTATTCGGTTTTGGGAATGTCGTCAAAAATAATAATTGACCGCTTCCTTACATCGCTGCCGCAGAAGTTTGAAATAGCCGAGGCCAAGGGTCAGCTTTGCGGATGCATCTTTGATATTGACG
>JAJBTG010000069.1:1456-2969 GCA_020860985.1 Oscillospiraceae bacterium | reverse complement strand
GTTTGATATTCGCGGCGGCAAAGAAAAAATACAGTCGGGCGTATTTTTGCCCGACTGTATTTTTTTGTGAAGATGGAGAAAAATTAATTATTTTATTTTCTGCGCCGCTTAAATAAGAACGCCGCGAAAATACCTATAAGTAGGAGCAGAACGCTTCCGCCGAGAAGAGCGTATGTTTCAACCATATCGCGTTCTTCCTCCATTACGTTGTTTCCTCTCGGAGAGAGATTCAATTCACCGTTATTTATCTTTTCTTGCAGAAGCTCGCGTATTTCGTCCTGTGTCATAGCCTCAAGCTCCGATACGTCCATTCCGAGCATTTCGGAAAGGGTGTCAATGTTAAATTCACCGCTGCGGCTGTTGCCCGAACGTTCCGCCGAATCAGAGGATTCGCCCGAATTATCATTTTCGCTCGGAGCCGCGTTTTCATCGGGAGCGTTAACCTCGCCTGGTGATTCGCCGCCGCTGTCCGCGTCCCCGCTGCCGCCGCGGTCGCCCATACCGCCACCGCCGGCGTTCATGCTGCCCATATCGCTTATGCTTATGAAGGACGCATCTATCAGTGAAGAGGAATCTTCGGCTTGACCGTCGCTTGTTGACGGGATGGTACCGTTCAGCTGACCACGTACACTCTCCGCGCGAAGATTACAGAACTGTCTTAGCGTATCCGCACCCGTTACAAACTCATCAAGAGTACAGAACTTTGTCGGGTCCTTTGCAACGTATTCCAGAATCATATTATATACTCTGTAATATTCGTCCTCGAAATCGCCGCTCTCAAAATAATTTGCGATAAATTCATCGAACAGCTCATGATAACGCTCAAGGTATTCTTCATTTTCAAGAAGCTTGCCTATCATTGGGCGATCCTCCATTTCGGCTCCCGACAACGGAGTGTCAATCGGATAATTAACCGCTTCGGTAGCGGAATCGCCGGACGAGCTGTCTTTGCCGCCGCCACCGCCGCCGCTGAAGCCGCCGAAAGCAAGGTTGTAATCCCATGCAATCATCGACAATTGACCGTCATCCTCATAAAGATAATAGTTATGCATCATGCTGCCGGTATAGCTGTCGAAGTTTACGACGAAATTATGCGCCACAAAGTAGCTTAATACTTCATCAATGTTCACAACCTCTTCAAGATTTTCACCCTCGTTGAGCTGCTTTATTGATTTTATCAAACGTTTCTTGTCAGCGTAATCGGGCTTAAATACCGAGTAATTGAATATAGAGGAGTAGCTGTCAATATCGTCGTCCTGGTATACGAGCGCTACGGAATCATTGCCGCCCATACCGCCGCCACCGCCGCCGGGGCCGCCGCCTTGACCGCCGCTTTCACTGTTGTTTTCGGACATCTCAGGCATACCGCCCTGACCGCCGCTTTCGCTGTTGTTTTCAGACATCTCAGGCATACCGCCCGGACCGCCAATGCCGCCGTCGGACATCTCGGGCAGAACGCCCAGACAGACACAGCCGCAGGCGGAGGATTCGGGGAGAACGAGAGGCCCGCCGA
>JAJBTG010000069.1:0-1446 GCA_020860985.1 Oscillospiraceae bacterium | reverse complement strand
TTAATAGCTGCCATGCCGCCGCCTTGCCCGCCGTGATCGCCTTGACGGCCGCGGCGGCCGCCCCTTCCGGCTCCGCCCCCGGGGACGCCGCCCTGACCGCCGCCCATATCTTCGCCGTCGGAGTCGTCCTTTTTACCCATGCCGCCTCCCATAGCCATGCTTTCGGGCTTATAAATCTGACCGTAGTTTTCGCCGAAATTGCGTCTTGCAAACGCTTCCTCGATTGCCTCGACAGCCAAATACAATCCCCAGTCCTCATTGTTTACCGTTATGTATATATAGCTGCACAGAGGAGCATACGCGCCCGCCTCGCTCATCATGCGGTAGCTGTAGTAGTCCTTCATATATGTATTATCCTGAATTATATTATTCAGGCATAGCTTATCCAATCCCTTATATGTGGTGCCGTCCTCGTACTCATCGAACTTGATTTTAAAGCTGTATCGTTCGGAATCGAGCGATTCCACATTTGAAAGCGACGTGTTTCCCTTGGGGCGTATAGCTACATTTGTAAGCTTTGTGCCGTCTATTGTAACATTGCAGCTGATATATTCCTCGGCTGTAGCGTTGTCAAGCATATCCTGCCAGCTGCTCTCATCGACATCAATGTTAATGGAGTGCACATATGAGGTGTCAAACAGCTCCTCATAGCCTATCTCTGCTTCGGAGGTTTCCGGTACCGTGAACGGAAACACTCCGGCGGCAAACAAGCAGGTAAATACCACAGCAAAAGCTATAGCAATGCAGCACACCGCCGTTATATGCTTGCTTTTCATCATATGGCGTCATCTCCCTTAGTTCATATAATCGCCGTTATAGCTTACAAGAACAGCATTGCTTACGCCTTCCAATTCAACAAGGTTATTTATAAAACCGGTTTTTCCGTCCTTAAGTCTGATTTCATATGTCAGCTCGCAGCCGTTTTTATTTACGGTCTTGCTCTTGATTACCATTTTCTTTACGTCCGCCGAAATCATGCTTTTAACGGTGTTTTCGATTGAACCGTCACAGCTTACGACTACGATATACGGGCTGTCAACGCTCTTTTTATTGCAGAAAATCAACAGAATAATACCTATCAATATGCTGCCGAATACCGCGAGCGGAATCATTCCCGCCGCAAGAACGATACCTGCCGCGATTGCCCAGAACAGGAACGCTATATCGAGCGGTTCCTTTATCGCGGTCCTGAAACGCACAATGGACAGCGCGCCGACCATACCGAGCGAAAGCACGACATTACTCGTTACCGCGAGAATTACAAAGGTTGAAATCATCGTAAGCGCAACGAGCGTTACGCCGAAGCTTGATGAATAAATAACGCCGCTGAACGTCTTTTTATAAATCAGAAAAATAAATAATCCGATTGCAAAAGCAAGCACAAGCGCTATTACCATATCAATCATGGAAACCGATGTTACGTTGTCAAGAAAATTTGATTTAAAA
>JAJBTG010000015.1 GCA_020860985.1 Oscillospiraceae bacterium | reverse complement strand
AGCTGCGACTGGCTCTCAAATGTACGTGTAACCGTTTACGCGGTTGACTCGCTGCGCCGATACGTGCGTATGATTTCCGATGGTCCCGACTTTTTCACATGGTATAAAAATTTCTGTATTCCAGAAACGGAGCGGAAAATCTATCTCGAAAACACACAGCGCAGAACGCTGTCCGATGATGAATTATATAGGACGCTGAGGGAGAATTTGTAATGAAAGGGAAAATCCCATTATTGAACTAAAAGTAAAATCTTCCCGCTTTTGACGTTATGCGCTTTATTGAAATTTTTAAGAAAACAATAGGAGTGAGTAAGGATGAAACGTATAATAGGATTGCTGCTTTCTGCGGCGGTTAGCATATCTTCGGTTACGGCTTTTGCCTCGGGAGCAATTCCCGACCACAGGGGTACAAGCCTCGATAATTTTCAAATAGGAACCGAGCCGCTCGGCAGCGCGGTTAAGCAATACAGCGAGCTTTTCAAAAGCGCGGGCGACCAATACGGAGTCGATCCGAATCTTCTTGCGGCAATATGTATGCAGGAGTCGTCAGGAATAAACTGGAGCTACCGCGAGGACGGTACCGAATATCCGGCGTGGGGCATTATGCAGATTGAGTACACATTGGAGGAGCAGTTTAAGGAATTTGGAATTGATACCACAGGCGAAGCTTGGACGTTGCAGGACAGGCTCGACCCGGAAAAAAGCATACCGTTCGCGGCATATCTTATTTCTCAATCGCTTATAAAATATGACTGCGATTATGTTAAAATGATTCAATCATACAATTTCGGTCAAACCGTGCTTGACAGGATTCTCGCCGCGACGGAGGGGGATGCATGGCTTGACGAGCGCAAAAACGCCGCCGCGTACGCTACAAATTGGCAGTACACTACATACGGGGACGCGGAATATGTGGAGCACGTTCTGCGATATTACCATAATGATATTGAATACATAGGCGCGAAGGTAAGAGTTGACGGGAAGTTGATTTCATTTGAGGACCAGTTTCCGATAATTCTTGACGACGGCTATACATTTGTTCCGATACGCGGAGTTGCGGAGGCGCTCGGCGCCGACGTTGACTGGGATAATGAAAATTACTGTGCCGTAATAAACAAGGACGGAAGCGAAATAATTTTGCCAATAGGCGAAGATTATGCCTATGTTGACGGCGAGGAATATTACCTCGAAAGCGAGTCTCGAATCATAAACGACAGGACAATGGTTCCGCTGCGCTTTATCGCGGAGCATCTTGACTGTGATGTTGAATGGGACGGCGAAACCCGCACCGTTCTCATAGACACGTAATGAGGGATTATTTCACTATATATTGAGGCAGAAAGGAAATCAATATGGAGTTGGTTTTACCAAAGGATATAGAATCGCGAAGCTTTGAAATAATAGAGCGCGAGATAGGAGACAGGCGGCTCGACCCCATATGTAAGCCGATAATAATGCGCACGATTCATACGACGGCGGACTTCGATTATCTGGAAAATCTCTGCTTTTCCGACGGAGCCGTGAAAAGCCTGACGGACGCATTAAAGGGCGGCGCGGATATTGTAACCGATACGCAGATGGCAAAGTCGGGAATCAATAAAAAAATGCTTGCCGAGCTTGGATGTGAGGTGCATTGCTTCATGTCGGACGAGGATGTCCGTGAGGCGGCTGAGAAAAACGGTACAACCCGTGCTTCGGCGAGTATGGACAAGGCGGCGGGACTTTACGGCGGAGCGGTTTTCGCAATCGGAAACGCGCCTACGGCGCTTGTGCGTCTGTACGAGCTTATTAATGAGGAAAAAATAAATCCGGCAGCCGTAATCGGCGTGCCGGTGGGATTTGTAAATGTGGTTCAGTCAAAGGAAATGATTATGAAAACAAGCGTGCCGTACATCGTTGCGCGCGGAAGAAAGGGAGGGAGCAATGTTGCGGCGGCTATTTGCAACGCGGCTCTCTATATGATACGCGACGGATTTAAAGCTTAATTTCATCAAGATTTTCACGCAGCGTTTTTGCGGAGTTGTACAGTCCGTCCTTTTCACGGTCATCGAACGGCACCTCAAATATTCGTTCAATGCCGTAGCCGGAAACCTGCGTCGGGACGCTCATGGCAACGTCCTTTATGCCGTACTCTCCGTCAAAAACGCTTGAAACGGTCAGTACCGAATTTTCCTCGCCGGCAATGCAGGCGGTTATTTTTGCGACGGCAAGCGCGATGGCATAGTATGTCACACCCTTTTTTTCTATGATTTCATAAGCGGCGTGTTTAACCCGATTATACATATCGTCGAGGTCATTCGGGGTGCATTTCCCCGTCGCGGCGGCGTATTCCCGCATGGACATTCCCGCGATATTCGTGATGCTCCAGGCGGCTACCTCGCTGTCACCATGCTCGCCTATGATGTAGGTGTGGCAATTTCGCGCGTCCACTCCGGTATGGCGGCTTATCATATATTTCAGCCTCGACGTGTCAAGAACCGTGCCGGAGCCGATAACTTGGTTTTTAGGCAGTCCGGAAATGCGGTAGGTTATATATGTCAGAATATCGACAGGGTTTGAAACCGTAAGCAAAATAACATCATCGGGAGCGTAGCGAATAATATTTCCGATGATGTCCTTAAATATTTCGGCGTTTTTTCTTAAAAGGTCAAGGCGTGTTTCGCCGGGCTTCTGATTTGCGCCCGCCGTTATAACAACAATGTCGGCATCCTTGCAGTCGCTGTAGTCACCGCTGTAGACGTTTACCGGCTTTACAAAGGAAACGCCGTGCGCCATATCCATGGCGTCGCCCTCCGCCTTGGCGCGGTTTATATCGATAATGACGATTTCATTAAAAAGCCCTCCGCACATTATTGTGTATGCGGTTGTCGAGCCGACGAAACCGGCTCCTACCATTACTAATTTTCCTCGAAACATATTTATTCCTCCTACTATAATAAATTTATGGGTTAGGCACACGACAGCCGGTCGTGTCCT
>JAJBTG010000121.1 GCA_020860985.1 Oscillospiraceae bacterium | reverse complement strand
GAACACCTCGTCGGTCGATTTATATTTCGCGCCCGAGTATATTCGTATTTGGTTTACCTTTTCCGCCCAATCCTCGCCCCTGCTTCCCGCAAGGAGAGTCCTTGTTCTTAGGCTGCCGCCTGTGATTTTCATATGGGTAAGCCGGTTCCCCTGCTCGTCCTCGGATATTTTAAACACCTTAGCGCCGAAGCCTTCGCCGTATTCCCTCGGCTTCGTATATTTTTCAAGAGCTTCCAGAAATTCGTCCACGCCCTCAAGCTTCAATGCCGAACCGAAGCAGCAGGGAAAAATTTTTCGTTTTGACACGGCTTCGGCAATGTCGGAATCCTCCAAACCGCCGCCGTCCAGAAACTTTTCCATTAAGTCCTCGTCGAACATCGCGATATTTTCCTCCGCGCCGTCCGCGTACAAATCTATACAGCCGTCGCTTAATCTTTCCGACATCTCCGAGATTATTTCCTCTCTGCCGTATTCGGAAATATCCATCTTGTTTACAAAGATAAATGTCGGAATATTGTATCTTATCAAAAGCTTCCAGAGCGTTTCCGTGTGATTTTGAACGCCGTCCGTTCCGCTTATAACCAATATCGCGTAATCGAGAACCTGAAGCGTTCGTTCCATTTCCGTTGAAAAATCGATATGCCCCGGCGTGTCGAGAAGCGTAAATTCCGCGTTATCGAGCGTAAGCACCGCCTGTTTGGAAAAAATAGTAATTCCCCTGTCGCGCTCAATTTGATTATTGTCCAGAAAAGCGTCGCCGTGGTCAACGCGTCCGAGCCGCCTGATTTCACCCGCTCGGTACAGCATCCCCTCCGACAGCGTAGTCTTTCCCGAATCGACGTGAGCCAAAATTCCTATTGCCAGTCTTTTCATTTATATCCTCCGTAAGATTGTCGTATTAAAATTTACGGCGGCTTATCGGCATCACCGCCCGCTTTGAAATTCAATCTCGGTATAGCAATCGTCCAACAGCTCCGAATAACCGAAATAAACCTCTTTGCCGTCAAGCATACTTGCGGGAACTCTCCATATATCGCCGTAAAAATAATCGTCGGCAATAAGCTCGCCGTCGGCGTAGAGCTGCGCCGCATCACCCGTATACGGCAGCTCTATATATCCCCGATTTCCGCTTACAACAAGCCTTTGCCATGTCACCTTGCGTTTGCCGCCCATTTGAAGCTCATAATAATATTTAGGCTCAAAGCTCGGCTTGTCCACAGGGAAAAACCTAACCTCAGCTTTTTTATATCCCGTGCTTACGCGGTGATTTTCAAATGCGTTTCCGTTCCATTTTTTGTAGGAGAAGTCGCCATCCTCCGCCGCGGTGATTTTCCCGCCGCAAAGATATAAATTACAGCCATCTCCGATATACAACTCGCCGTCAAGTCTGCGCAGTCCTTCCGCCTCCGAGAGGCTCAGCGTTATAATTCTTATATTATCCTTTACAAAATCCCTGTCACGTATAAGCTCGCCGTCAATTTTATATTCCGCGTCGATTCCCGGAATTTCCGCGAAGAAATACGTATTTCCAAAGCGGCACAGCGGCTGCGATAAGGCATACTCCAAGCAAACACCGCCAAGCTCCATTCTAAACGGCATGAAAAAGCATATCTCACCCTTTACGTCGATTCCCTTTTCGGGGAATGTAAGAGAGTCGTCAACCGCAAAACGCACATTTCTGACATCCTCAAGCTTTGTAATACGCTGATAGTGATTAACAAAAACGAACCCGCTTTTACCGTCCGTGCGCATCGCGTATCTCAAGCTCTTTGTGTCGAACCGATCAACCGCCTTTCCCAACGCGGTATTCATCGGCGCGAATATTTCACCGAAATCCTGCACAAACAAATGGAGCATATTCAGAAGTCCGCACTGCCGCCGAACAATTCCGTACTCGCCTATCGGCGCTTGAAAGTCGTAGGACAAAATCGGATAATCGTTCGGATAACCGCTGTCCCTCGTTTCATTAAAGGTTGAAAGCTTGCCTATCGCGTTCGTTCCGCCGTGGTACATATAATAGCCGGGAAGATTATTGCCGCCGCAGAGCTTGAGCATCGAAACGGCATACGGCTCCATCGGCGATATTTTCGGTCTGCGGTGGTGCGTTACCTGTATCCCGCCGCCAAGCTCGCACGTAGCGAATGGGTAGCGTTCATACGGAAGCTGCCAATCGCTTGAATTTTTCTTTTCAATCAAGTCGGTTCCGATAGCGGAATCGTTGCGTATCGTATTAAAAAAGAAATGCGGAGATGGGTCCAGCTTGTTTATGTGATTTTCCCACGGAGCCTCACTGTAGCCGCCGAACACAGGAAGAACCTCATCAAGCGGAATTTCCGCGCCGCTCGCGCTGTTCCAGCCGGTAACGGTATAGAGCGGCGCAATTATTCCAAGCTGCTGCGCAAGGCGTTTTAGGGCGGCAAGATGCTCCGCCCCGTCCACAAGCTCGTTTTCGAGCTGAACCGCGATAATGGGACCTCCGTCTTTAAAGAACAATCCCTCGGTCTGCTCCGCGATTTTTCCGTACCAGCCGCGCACATATCCCATATATTCCTCATTATTATCCCTAAGCTTTATTCCCTTTTCCAACAGCCAATCAGGGAATCCTCCGTTGCGGCATTCGCCGTGCGCCCAGGGACCTATGCGGATAACCGCCTCAAGTCCGACCTTGGCGCATAATTCAATAAACGCGCGTATATCGCGGTTTCCCGAAAAGTCATATTCGCCCTCGATTTCCTCGTGATATATCCAAAACAAATACGTGGAAACAACGGTTATTCCTCCCGCCTTCATTTTTAAAAGCTCCCTTTCCCAATCGCCGCGCTTAACTCGGGAAAAATGAATTTCGCCCATTATCGGCATCCACGGCTTGCCGTTCCTGATAAGGTACTTGCTGTTAAGCGGTATTTCGTCGCTGTCGGGATTTTTGCCGCCGAGATTTAAATGTCCCGACAACACGTTGTGCTTTTCGATTTCGTTAAATTTA
>JAJBTG010000218.1 GCA_020860985.1 Oscillospiraceae bacterium | reverse complement strand
CAAAAAAACGCCGTAGTCATATCCGTTTGAGGGACACGGCAAATTAAAAAGCAGGGAGGAAAAAAGATGTGCTACGATTATTCGGCAATGAGAAACGATATAAGAAAATTAACGGAGAAATTCAACGGTGTGGAAAGCTTTTCCATAGGGAAAAGTCTTATGGATAAGGATATACTTTGTATTAAAATCGGCGAGGGCGAAAGGAAGCTGTTTTTAAGCGGGGCATATCACGGTCTGGAATATCTCACTTCCGCATTCCTGATGAGGTTTGCGGAGAGGTACATAAAAAACATAGATGAGCCGCGTATGAAAAAGCTATATCAGAAAGTAACGCTGTACATTGTTCCGATGGTAAATCCCGACGGGGTGGATATAGCGGTGAACGGACTTGACATTACAAACCCATATCACCGCCGCCTTATTAGCATGGTCGGAATACACAGCTTCAACAATGTATGGCAGGCAAATGCGCGCGGCGTTGATATAAATCATAATTACGACGCAAAGTGGAATATGGTGGTGGAGAATCCTGCACCGTCAAAATATGGGGGAGAGTACGCGGAATCGGAGCCGGAAACTCAGGCGGTGGCGAATTTTGTACGTGAGCAAAGCTTTGATATGCTGCTTGCGTTTCACAGTCAGGGCGAGGAAATTTATTATGATTTTGACGGAATGACAGGGAAAAAATCCGAGGAAATTGCCGAAAAGCTTGCCGAGGAGAGCGGATATAAGGTATGCCGTCCGACGGGCACGGCGGCTTTCGGAGGGTGTAAGGATTGGTTTATAAAGGAATTTGGCAGGGAGGGATTCACCGTGGAGATAGGACGCGGAAAAAATCCGTTGCCGATGAAAATGCTCGATGATGTGTATGAGGAAAACGAAAGGTTGGTGCTGCGCGCCATGGCGGAGCTATAATAAAAACGAAACACGCCCGACGGCATACTGCCGTCGGGCGTGTTTTATTAGTTTCGATAACTTTATAAAGTCGATTACAGTTCGATAATCGCAGTATCAAATGCGCTTAGCGTAACCGTTTTATCTCCGAAATCTGTTTTAACGGTTGTTGTCTGCTCGACATCGCTGTTGTTAATAACAACGAGCTTCTTGCCGTCGGGGTAATACGCGCATTCGCAGTAGAGATTGTCGGTAATATATTTCTGATCCGTACCCTCTCCGGTAGCCTTCAGAATTATATTCATAAGGGTTTTTGTGTTCTTTTCGTTGGTTACAAAGCTTGACATATAAACGCCCTTGCCCTTGCCGAACGGGTGCATTGTAACGCATGGTACGCCGTCCTTTGCGAAAGCGACCTTTGTGTCCGCGTCGGTCAAATAAATGCCCTTTTTAACCGCAAATGATTCGCCGTCCTGAACGCAGCCGCAGCCCGTTTCCTCGAAGGTATAGCTGCCGTGACAAATTTTTTCGCCTCTGTCCTCATCAACTCCGAGAACCTGAGCCATTTTGAAATACGTGTCGTTTCCGTCAACTGCCGAAGGCTCATTTACGCCGATAAATACACCGCCGTTGTAAACCCACTCCGTAAGCGCCGATACAACATCGGAGTCGTTCCAGCTTTCGCCGCCCGACCATGCGCTTCCCGCGAAGCCGGCATTGATAACTACGTCATAATCGCTAAGTCCCTTTTCCTTAACGTCGCTGAAGCTGATAAATTCAACGTCAAACGGCATACCGGAAAGAGATTCGTTGATGTTGATAAGGTCAACCTCGGGATGCTCGTGATAATGACCGGAGCAGGTCCAAGAACGCAGCTTTCCCCAGAAGCTTAAAACCGCGATTCTCGGCTTTAAAACATACGGCTTGCCGGCGTTGTGGAACTCCTTTATAAGTCTGAACTCATCGGAAATCTTTTCTATGTAGTCCTGGAAATCGGGGAAGGGGATTGTAAGCGATAAATATCCGCCCAAACCGATTCTGTCAATCTTGTCGCGAAGCAGTGCACGGCGCACATTTTTCCAATAACCCTTTGCCTCAAGCGTCGGATTGCCGCCCTCCATAAATGTCGGAGCGCCGCCCAAGCCTACGGGGAAGAGATACGGGTGAAGTCTTATTTCATGCGTTTCAACAGCGTCAACGCCGGCGCAAAGTCTTGCCTCAAAGCCGTTAAAGACGCATTTAATCAGTCCGTCGAAGCCGAAATCCTTGAAGCGCTTGCCCCACGGCTCAACGCCTACCCAGCTGTCGTCATAGAAAACATAAGCCTTTTTGCCGTATTCATGAACAAGGTCTACAAGCTCCTTGCCGAAGTCAACAACAAAGTCGTTGATAAACTCCATCCAGTCAAGCTTTGTTTTTGGAGCCGCCATATGCGTAGCATGAAGATTTCCCTTGTTTATGAAATCCTCCGACGTAATTCTGTATCCGTATTTTTTCTCAAACTCCTGCAATGCAAGGGGACTTACGGTAAAATCGTATGAACCCCAGTCCGAATATAGCTGTCTGTTTCTTTCGTTTGAACCCCAAATCCATACAAAGTTATAGAACATTGAGGTAAAGCGGACAACTGTTGTTGACGGATGTGTTTCGCACCAGTTTTTCATCCAGTCCTTCATATATTTTTGTGTTTCCGGATGGCGCGGGTCAATCTGCATTAAATGCTCCTTGTCCCAGTTGTTTGTGGTGTGATTGTACATTGAAATTTCTTCCCAAATTCTGTACGCGAGGAAATTAACCGTGTACTTGTGCCATGGGGTTGTGTTGTTTATTTTAACCTTGCCGCCCGCGTATGACCAATCCTTGACCTCGTCGCCGGTAGTGCGGTCAAAAACCTGCCAGGATTCGATTGATTCAGGCGAATCGTTAATCTTAAACTGCTCCGCGAAAAAGTCCCTCATCAAATCAACCGTAAGCTCGGTTTGAGAAGCGACAATCGGATTTGTCATAAGGAACGTCTGCTGTAATTTGTCGGGATTTTGCTTTGCCCACTCGTTATGGTCGCGAATGATACAGATTGTTGAATAAATTCCG
>JAJBTG010000030.1 GCA_020860985.1 Oscillospiraceae bacterium | reverse complement strand
TTTTAACATATTTTAATAATATCATATTTCCCCTCATATTTCAATATCTTTATCAAATTTTTCAACAAATTTCTTCATATCTCGCGCAAGCGGAGCCTTAAATTCCAGCACCTCCCCCGTAACGGGATGAACCAATCGGGCATAGTACGAGTGAAGCGCCTGCCTCGGAAACAGCTCTCGGTTCTCCTCTCCGTAAAGCCAATCACCGAGCAGGGGGCAGCCTATATGCGCCATATGTATGCGTATCTGATGAGTGCGCCCCGTATCAAGCTCCAGCTCTATAAGAGTATATTCACCCAACCGTCTTAAAATACGGTAATGCGTTACGGCTCTTCTGCCGTTTTCCGTGACTGCGTGCTTGATAACGCTCCCCGCCGCCCTGCCTATAGGAACGTCTATTGTGCCGCCGCTCTCAAGAGCGCCGCATACAATCGCGATATATTTTCTCTTCAACGCGCCCTCCTTAATTTCGTCGCACAGGCGGGCGTGGGTATATCCGTTTTTCGCGACCGCCATAAGTCCGGAGGTGTCCTTATCTAGTCTGTTTACCGCTCTGAATATTCTCGGCTCATTCCTGAAATAATACATCAATCCGTTCGCGAGCGTGTTCTCATGGTGTCCCATTGACGGATGTGTCGGCATATGCGGAGGCTTGTTTATAATCATCAAATCCTCGTCCTCATACACAATGTCAAGCTCAATTTTCGCCGGTTCTATATTTTCCGAAGCGTTTTCCCGCATTGTAAGACTTACATTGTCGCCGCATTGCAGGACATAATCTACATATTTTCTTTCGCCGTTTACGCAAATTCCGTCCTCATTCCGTTTAAGGCTCAATATGAGCGCGGAGGACATCTTAAAATGCTGCTTCAAAAGCGTTTTAATATTTTTACCGGCGTAATCGTCGGATACATTATAGGTTAAAATTCTTTCCATAAACTCATTATACAACAAAACAGGGCAGAAATCAAAACAATTTCTGCCCCTGATTGCGGCGCTCCGACCTGACTGCACTAAATATATTGCAAGCCGAATCACCGCTCTCAACGCACCCTGCCGAACAGTCCGAAAACATACTCCCACATATCTACGTCTTTGCATAACGCAAAATCGAACCGCACGGTTAAGGCTCACGATTTTTATTCAATCGATTCAATAATAGCATATTTGCCGTCCTTTCTCTTATATACAACATTCATTTCATTCGTTTCAACATTTTTGAAAACAAAGAAGCTGTGTCCGAGAAGATTCATCTGCAATACCGCTTCCTCGGGCGACATCGGCTTTACGGTAAAGCGCTTTGTCTTAACAATCTCAAAGTCCTTCGTTTCCTCGCCCTCGGTATAGCTTTCGCCGCTTATCAGCCTACTGTCAAGAGTCGCGTCTTTCTTAATTTTCTTTGCGAGCCTTGTCTTATTCTTTCTTATCTGACGCTCAATCAAATCAACGATTTTATCTATCGCGGCAAGAATTTCTTTGTCCGATGCTTCCGCGCGGTAAATCATACCGCTTGCGTAAATAGAAGCTTCTATATATTCATTATCCTTGATAGTTCCCAAAACGATTCTTGCCTCGGATTCCTCCTTGAAAAATTTATCCAGCTTTCCGAGTTTTTTCTCAACATACTCTCTCACCTTGTCGGTAACTTCGATTTTTCTTCCTATAATTGTGAACTTCATATATCTTCACTCCTTATTGTTTAGTATTTATGCACCAGATTTCTCTGTCATTTAATATATACCCCTTAATTTCGCCCCTCAAACAATTTTTATAAAAAAATTGTTTTAATTATCAAATTAATTTTCGGGGCGCTAAAGCGCTTCATTAAATAAACACTGAATTTTTATGTGATGATATTCTAATTTATTTTAACACAATCGCGCATAGGCTCCTGCCCGCTCTCCCAAAGGAGGAGCTTAACAAACGAATTATCCGTGCTGTCCGACAAGGACAGCGTATCCGTTTCAATCTCCGTTATGCTGTATGGGAGCATTTCAACACTTGACACTCTTACCGCTTCCAGCACTCCTTCAGTGTCATAATATGCCATGTAAACTGCCGCATCCCTTGTAACGGACGAATCGTTGTAATATGAGCAATATCCGTGCACATCCGTATTTGCCGAAAGCGCCGTGACTGCGTTTCCGTCCGCGTCCTTTAATTCCAACTCATTCTCCATGACCTCGGCGCTGTCCGCGTTGAGAGTAAGATACACATCATCTATTCTTACATAATTTCCCGCATAAGCGTTGGAATACAGACCCACCTCACATTCACCGTTTCTGACAACGATGTCCTTTACGACAACCTCCGTCCAATCGGACATTTCACTCTTAAGAGATACCGAATATTCCTCACCGTCCGCAACGGCGTAAAGCAAGCATTCATTTTGACCGCCGCTCGATTTAACGCTTGCTCTGAGCGTATATGTGCCGTCCGGCAGGTTTTCCACGGTTTGGTTCATTGTCGCCTTATAGTCAACATCGGCGCTCTGTCTTGCGGAATATTTGCCGCTGTACTGTTTGTCCTTGACATTGCCCGTCGCCGTACCGTCGATGTTGTCGCTGCAATCCCA
This sequence comes from Oscillospiraceae bacterium, assembly GCA_020860985.1. GTDB lineage: Bacteria > Bacillota > Clostridia > UBA1381 > UBA1381 > JALEPO01. The sequence goes on along the minus strand of JAJBTG010000030.1, from coordinate 416 downwards.
ACCGGTCAAATCATTGAGGGCAACTCTGTCCGCGTCGAAGTAGGAATTAGCGATATAGTTATTGCCCTCCGCGATGCTCCATTCGCCCGTTTCGGCGTTCAGCCTCCATTGACTTAGATTGTTGAACACCGGCGTATCGTTTTCACCCTCAAACGACAGCGGAACCCATTGATTATAGCCCAAGCCGTTTGAACAGAAGCTGCTCCAGCGGTCACCGCAGTAAAGAACAGTTTCCTGCTCGCTGCCCTTTATCGTGTAATAAAACCCCGCCTGGGAATTATGCGCGTAGCTGTCCTCGACGTTTTTCATAATATAAGGAAGTTTTCTTGTGGAGTCCGCCGCGCTGATATTGTAGTCGGGACGTATATCGTAGCTACCGTCTATCGTGTCGGATTGGAACACGTACACTCTTGAAC
>JAJBTG010000050.1 GCA_020860985.1 Oscillospiraceae bacterium | reverse complement strand
CTGTACAAAAAATTTTTGTTATTTACTCTGTCTACTTGACAGGGGTGGGTTCAATGTCCTCTTTGCCCTGTTTTATTTATATTCTTACCCTTGTTTTACCTTATTCAATAACGAGCTTGAAGCCAATACGCGCTTCCTCGGCACTTTCTACATTGTTCTGATAATTAATTCCCTCTCTTTCCATATGCTCCAGCATAGGAGGAATATTATCTGAATTTATAACGTAATAAGAATCGTCCTCCGAGTCGGTATATTGTTGTATAAGCTCAACCGCTCTTTGCGCGTCGGCACCGTTGACCTCTATCTTGTTATTATCGATGCTTATATATCCGTCATCGGAAATAATGTAATATCTGCCCAGCGCAATATTTGATGTATCCTCTTCTTTATTATCCACAAAATCATAGCCTATTTCGGTACGCACCGATGCTTTTACCTCGGCTCTTGCAATCTCCACGTCCGGCAGTCTGTAAATACCTCGGGCGATTGTGTAAGGTTCCGACGATGTATCCTCTTCCTCCAAGCTCATTTCCGCGGTTCCGTAATCCTCCTCGGTAAGAGTGGATCTTGACTTTGCCTGAGCCACCGTAATTCCGTCCTCAATCTGTTGAATAACTACAGAAGTTTCATCAGCCGAATCCGCCGTTTCCGTTTCAGCCGTGATTTGTTCCGTTGAACGTCCGACTGAAGCCGTCGAATCAACCGTTACTGTAGGTACATCAATCGATGCCGTATTAAACGGCGTATCGCTTACAGCCGATCTGTTTTCCGTAAGGCTGCTTGCGACTGAGTTGGTTTTCGGCGTATTAAAGACCGTATCCGAATTCTTGCTGTCCTCTTTTGCCGTATTAAATCCGACATCCGAAACCGAATTATCCATCTTTGCCGTATTGACCGAAACGAATTCAACCGTACTTGCCTCCGTGTTATCCGCTTCCGCAGATTCGACGCTTTGCGCCGCTTCTCCCGTTTCACTCGGCTTCGATTCATTAACCGGTTCCGTAACCTCGCCAACCTCGGTGCCGCCCGTATCTGTGTGCATTATTCTGTTCCTGAGAGTTTTGCCGTTCAATCCGACAATAACCGCCAGTACAAGACACGCCGCCACAGTCGAGTAACGTCTGTAATTCACGCGTATGCTGTTTAACATACCGCCGATTCTTCCCGCCGACGAATTCTCAAGGCGAATACGCTCATTAAGCTTATCTCTGAAATCAGGCGGGGGCTGTATTCTCGGGAGAGCGTTTAGCTGACTGATAACCGAAAGCATGAAATCAAGCTCGTCACTGCACGATTCGCATTGCGCGGCGTGCTCGTTAAGCGACGCTTTTTCTTCTTCTGTAAGGTTTTCATAATCATCAAGCATTTGATTAAATTCTTCACAGGTCATAACCAACTCCCCCTTTCTTTCTCTGTTTCATTTTATTAGACGTAAAATCAGAGAAAAAGTTCCCTGTTTTTCAATATTTTTTTCTTTAACGCGTTCCGAGCGCGGTTAAGCCTTGATTTAACCGTACCTACGGGGCATTTTAATATTTCCGAAATCTCCTCATAACGCAGCTGTTCTATATCCGAGAGCGTTATAATCTCTCGATATTCCGCGCTCAACTCCGCGATTGCCGTTCGGAGAATACGCTGCTGTTCGGAAAGCTCAAGAAGCTCCTCGGGCGTGGGCGCGGAATCGGTGATTTCCATGTCCTTACTGTCATCCTGCACCGATATGCTGACTGTATTCGCATTTCTCCGCCGTTTTCGCAGCATATCGTTACACACATTCGATACAATTCTGTAAATCCATGTGGAAAGTGCGGATTTGCCCTTAAAGCTTCCGATACTTTTATATATCTTTACAAAGGCTTCCTGCGCCGCGTCGCAAGCGTCCTCCTTATCGGAGAGCATACCGTACGCTATATTTATCACCTGAGTCTGATATTTTTCAACCAGAGTATTAAACGCGTCCATGTCGCCTTCTTGACACAGCCTTATCAGCTCGGTCTCGGACAAACCTATCACCCCCTCCGCCGTTCTTTCGTATTTTTACCAATCCGTCTTTATTCGTCTGTTGTACGCGTCATAATACGCTTTTACGTCGGCCATGCAGTCACCGCTGAACTTGTCCAAAAACGCCTTTGTTATTTCAAAGGCGACCGCCGCTTCAACCACAACCGAGCAAGCCGGAACAGCGCATACATCCGAGCGCTCCACCGTTGCCTTATGCTCTGATTTATCCTTTATATTAACCGTCCTTAACGGCTTATACAACGTCGGAATAGGCTTCATCGTGGCGCTTATTCTTATCGGCTCGCCGTTTGACATTCCGCCCTCGATGCCTCCCGCGTTATTCGTAAGTCTATGATAACCGTTTTTACCATAGGAAATTTCATCATGCACTCTTGAGCCGTGCGTTTCGCTGACGCCGAAACCTAAGCCTATTTCAACCGCCTTGATTGCCTGGATGCTCATAACCGCAAACGCGAGGTTCGCGTCGAGCTTTCTGTCGTAATGAACATAGCTTCCGAGTCCCGCCGGAACACCCGTCACAATCGTTTCAACAACTCCGCCGACCGATTCGCCCGCGGCTTTTATCGCGTCTATATATTCCATAGCTTTTTTTGCCGCCGCTTCATTTGAAAATCTCACCGGAGATTCCGCAACACGCTCAAAAAAACCGTCCGCCGATACATCGTCCGTATCCTCAATCTCGCCTATTCTCTTAACGTGACTTTTAAATTCAATTCCGAATGGCTCAAGCACCTGTCTTACAAGCGCACCCGCCGCAACTCTCGCCGCCGTTTCGCGCGCGCTCGCTCTTTCAAGAACATTTCTCAAATCCTTGTGGTCATACTTTATACCGCCCGTCAAATCGGCGTGTCCCGGGCGCGGACAATCAACTGCCTTTTTGCCGTTTGACACTTCCGTTCCCATTATTTCCTCCCAGTTTGCCCAATCGCGGTTGTTTATCCGCATGGCAATCGGACTTCCCAATGTATATCCGCCGCGAACTCCGG
>JAJBTG010000172.1 GCA_020860985.1 Oscillospiraceae bacterium | reverse complement strand
GCTTAAAATTGCGACTATTGTAATATTAGCGGCGGTATTAGCCCTATGCGCCGCGATCGGAATTTACGGCGCGCATGACACCGCAACCTACAACGAGGATGTTTTGATTGTTCTCGTAGCGGGAGTAAACGTCGAAACTCCCACGCGCGTACTTGCAACCAGCCTTGAAAAAGCGGTTGAATATTTTAACAAAAACAAAGACGGATATGTTATCGTAACCGGAGGACAAGGACCTCAGGAGGATATTACGGAAGCGGCGGCAATGGAAAAATATCTGGTTGAAAGCGGAATATCCGACGAGCGTATAATCAAGGAGGAAAAGGCGACAAGCACCTCTGAAAATTATGAATACTCAAAAGAAATTATCGACGAATTTTTCCCGGGCGGCAGCATAGTAACCATAACGAATGACTTCCATATTTACCGCGCAAAGAAGCTCGCGCGCGTCGCGGGAATAGAAACAACAACACTTCACGCATCCACCCCCAAAAGCGGAAGGGCGGCAATGTATCTGCGTGAAATTTTAGCGGTAACGAAAGTCACGGTTTTCGGGCATTAATAAACAAAATGCTCAAACCGCATAAAAATTAATTCAGACTATATCTGTTTGTTTTTTTCGCGCCTTTCTGCCTCCGCCTTTGAATAAATACATCCGCAGTAATTTTGGCGGTAAAGTCCGTATATTTCGGACAGCTCGCAGGAACGCTTATATCCGTTTCTTTTTTTAAAGTCCGAAAAAAGGTAACTGACCCCGTATTCCTCCGCAAGCGCGCCACCGATTGCATTAAGCTTTTCGGCGTTTTTGTGCGGACTTATGGAAAGGGTTGATGTAAAGTAATCAAAGCCGCCGTCCTTAGCGACTTGCGCCGCTCGTTTAAGACGCAGCTCATAGCACCTAAAGCAGCGTTCGCCCCCCTCGGGAAGCTCCTCAAGTCCGCGAGCAATTTCAAAAAAGCTTTCGGGGTCGTACTCGCCCTCGATAAATTTTACGGTACGCTTGAGCGGCATTTCGGCTATAAGACGCTTTAGCTCCTTTGAACGCTTCGCAAATTCCGATTCCGATGAGATATTGGGATTAAAGAAAAAAATCGTTATATCAAAAAATCCGCTAAGATATTCGAGTACATAGCTCGAACACGGCGCGCAGCAGCTATGAAGCAAAAGCGCGGGAATCTTACCGGATTTTTCAATTTTTTCAAGCTCCCTATCCAATATTATTTGGTAATTCGTTTTCATTTTGTGAGCCGAAACATCCTTTCTGTTTTGCGGAATTTGATAAGGCGCACGGCGCCTTATCAAACAAAGCGCCGCCATCATTTATCTCTTTCCATATCCGTGGGCATGAAGTTCTGGCTGTTTAGCATATCGGTAATATTATCCTTATCCTTGCCCTTGATTTTCTTCATTCTCGCAAGCTTAAGCTGCTGCAAGGAAGCGATTGAACCGGGGCCGGCAATACAGCCGCCCTCGCATATCATACCCTCTATAATGTCCTCCGGCAGCTTTCCGATTTTCAGCATTTGCAAACCGAGCTTACATTCCTTTGCGCCGCTGCACGTCTTTGCCTTAATAGCGGACACGTCGCCGCCAAGCTCCTCAACCGCTTTCATAACCGCCTCCGTTACGCCGCCGCTTCCCGAGAAACGTCTGCCGAACGAGGTAGCCGCTGTTTCGCTTTCGGGACAATTCGCGGGATTAATACGTCTTGCGTCAAGAAGCGCGTTCAATTCCTCAAAGGTCATTACGGCATCCGGCTCGCCCTCAACATCAAACTTAGCCTCAGCCTTTTTCGCCATACACGGACCTATGAACACTACATATGCATAAGGATCCTTATCCTTTATCCAACGCACGGTTGCAACCATCGGTGAAACCGTATTGGACATTTTTTCGGCTATCTGCGGATAATGCTTTTTGATAAGATTTACGAATGCCGGACAGCATGAGGTCGTCATTTTTTCGCCCTTTTCGTGGTTTTCGATAAGCTCCTTCGCCTCGTTGTAGGCAACGGCATCACCGCCGAGCGCGATTTCATGAACCTCGTCAAAGCCGAGCTGTAAAAGCGCGGTTTTCAAACGTCCGACCGTAACCTCCGGTCCGAACTGACCCTCTACGGCAGGAGCGGGAAGCGCGACTACTTTCGCGTTCGGGTCGTTTATTTTTGCGATTACCTTAGTAATGGCGGAAACGTCGGAGATTGCTCCGAACGGACATCCCGCCGCACAGTGGCCGCAGCTTATACATTTGCTTTCGTCTATAATCGCCAGTCTGTCGCCGCCGATTGTAATAGCTCCGACATCACAGCTTCTCTTGCACGGACGCATAAGGTCGGCAATAGCGTGATACGGACAAGCCTCGGCGCACTTTCCGCACTCGTGGCATTTTGACTGGTCTATGTACGCGCCGCGTCCCGTTATGGTAATAGCGCCGAAAGCGCAGGCGCTCTGACAGCTTTTTGCCATACATTTCTGACAGTTTTCCGTAACCTGAAAACGATTAATTGGACAGCCCTCGCAAGCGGCGGGAATGACCTGTATAACATTATCGTTGATTTCTCGGTTTTCAACATTGTGTGCCGGAAGCGGCGGCTTACCCATCGCAAGTCTTACGCGCTGACGGATAATTTCGCGCTCCTTATATACGCAGCATCTAAACCTCGGTGTCGCGCCCGGAATAATCTTGAAAGGAATTTCTTCAATTGCCTCGTCCGTAAGCGCCTCTCTGAAAGATAAGTCCGCGACCTCGCGCAGAACCTCATATTTAATTTGTCTTGTATCAGTATTTCTTTCCATAATAACTCCATCCCTCTGCCCCTCACGGGCACAAAAATAATTAGATACGCCGGAGCCGCCGCCAAACGCACGCGTAAGTCTTGCAAAACTCATTGCGGCGGCACCGATAAAAGCAAGAGCAATCCGTTCCAAAAAGCCGTAAGGAAAGCGTCCCGCTTCTAAATTTAATATACACTGTTTTACTATTAAAGTCAATTATCTTTTACGTCCTCATAAAT
>JAJBTG010000231.1 GCA_020860985.1 Oscillospiraceae bacterium | reverse complement strand
AATAATTATTTTAAATTTAATTTTTGCAATACCATTTTTTAAAAATAATCAACCGCCTGCCGATCCTCACTGTATAATTCAAAATTATCATGTCCGATTACCGTCAGGTAAGCGGACAGCTCCGCTATACGCTCTGCTTCCAGCTCCGCTATAAAGGATTCCATAAAATCAAAGTCGATTTTATGGTTTTTTGTGGGGAGAGTGATTATTTGAGCTTGCAAAACATCAGTATTAAATGATGAACTTCCCCAAGCAAATTGTGAAAAAGCCAAATGCATTGCCGTTAAAATGAATTGAGCATTTTCTTTTCTGAACCTACTTATTTTGGGAGAAAGGATTTTAATTTTATCTCCTGTGAAATAAGGTCTTTCTTGATAATACATAGTGGCTGTATCTTGACCAAAAGCAATGGTATTCCCTTGATTAAGAAACTTCACATCTTCATCTAAAAATCCTTTTTGTCCATTATTAGAACTCATTCTAACAACATAAGGGTATTTACCATTTTCAAGAACAGTTACCTTATTAGCATCAAACCTTTTTACAGAAGTGTCGATATTAAACAAGTCACCCAGTCTATATTCGCCCCACTCGACACGTTTCAATTTTTCGTCGAGTGAGGCCTCTATTTTCCCAGGCGGTCATCCTCCGTGCTTTGATTTTTAAATAAATTTGAAACCTCCCACGCGAGATAATCGCTTACCGTCTTTTTAAAGTCCTCCAAGGTGGGCACTGTGTCTATCGGCGCCGTCTGGTTCCAGTCCGCACCGTTTTCGGGGTCAATCTTTCCCTCGTAGTAGTCCTTTTCCGTTAACCAATGCAGCTTGCTTTTGCCAAAGCGCACTAAATCTGCGACTTCCTGATAACGCTCCCTTGCGTGGTCGGTATCTCGCAGATTTTTGCTCGCCTTTTTGCGGTTGGATCGTGTGTAACCATCGTTGGAGAAATCTATAAATCTGACCACATCGTCCTTTTGATGCGCTTCGCCAACGCGGAACACATAGACATTTGTTTGTACGCTTGATTTTCCGATGAACAGGTCAATCGGCATTTTTATGCTCGCAAGCAGGGTGCTGTGTTCCAGTATGCGTTTGTTATATTCGCTTGCCTTTCCGGAACCCGCCGAATTTTGAATGATAATTGCTGCATAACCTTTTTCCATCATAGAAAGCGCCTTTTCAACAAATATCATCCCGTTTCCGTTGGCCGAATACGGCGGATTTAAAACAAAGGCGGTGGCCGGGAACTTTTTATCAGCGCAATCAAACCCGTAATTTCCGTTAAAGTTTTTCAGTGAGTCGTCATTAAGAATATTAGAGCTTCCGTCGCCCATCAGAATCATGTTCAGAACCGCAAGCATATAAATATTCGGCAAAATTTCAAGTCCGAGAAGCTGCTCCGCTTTAATTTTCGCTGACTTTTTCTGAAGTTCCTCCGGTGACTGAATCTTTTCTTTTGCGTCATCGAGCATTTCATTCATTGCCGCGACAAGTAGTCCCGCCGAACCTGTAGCGAAGTCCCATACATATGAATCCATATTAACTCTTGCAAGCTTTACAAGCAAAGTCGCAACGTATGACGGTGTTAGAACAACATCGTTAAGCTTATCCTGTGTAAAGCCGAGCCAGTTATACATTTCATTGAACAGCTTGCCCGTGAAATCCGTTGTAATTCCTATCTTATAGTAAATTCACAAGTCGTCAACAATCTTACAGAAAACGCGCTTGATTTGACTTTCGCCGTCGGTCGGTTTGTTTCTGTTTTCGCCGAGCAGGGTATTTGAAAGTGTTCTGATAATCAAATCCTGTTTCTGCTGAGGCAGCCTCTTTTTCGAGAGAAAGGATTTTATTTTTCTTATGATAACGTCGCCGTCCGTATAACCGTCCTCCGTAGATGATTTTAAATCATCCTTTTCCAAAGGCTTTACTCCATCTGTACCAAGCGTAGCAATAATTGTGGCAGCAACAAGATAAACTCTGTCGTTTTCTCCCAAACCTGTTTCATTTCTATAAATATCATTGTTCAGCTTAATCAGGCTGATATTGATTTCGTTCTCACGCTTTTCTTTTAGCTTCTCTATCTCCGCCGGTGAAAGACTGAGGCTTTTTATTTTTTCAATAAATTCGTCAAAGTGGTCCTCTTTCAAAAACGAAAGGTCCTGATACTCCCCGACCTTTTGACCGTATCCAAGATTCCCCTTATCGGAAGAAACATAATATACGCCTATTTCATGATGCAAATCGTCAAACGCATCCCGATAACCGGTTACACCAATGGCAATTATTTGGGTATATGTTGTATAATGCAATATGGCATTCGCATAATGCACGGCGCCGTTGACTGCAAAAGCGTTGATATTCTTAAAATTCGGTTCATTTTTCTCAGTTTTGTTTGCAACAATTCCATCATTGTCCAATTTGACCAGCTTGTCTTTATATCCCTTATATTCAATGAGAACAGGGTAAAAATCACCATATTTATCTTCCAATAATAGCTTTGCGTCCGGTCTGTTGCCGCCGTTTCCTCCGCTCTTTGAATAATATTCATTGAGCGCTTGATCAATCTCCGTATTCAAGTTCTCGTGCTCAAGCTTGTACTTCCGTCCGTATTCCTTGAGCCAGCCGTTGCAAAGGTTGGCAATGTCCGGCTCAACCGATTGTTCTTTTTTTACCATCTCTTTTTCTCCTCATAGATAAAACAGATTCATATCATTCTACAGAATGTTAATCACCGCATAAATGCGCTTGCGGCATCTGTCGGGTATGTTTCTCCAGTCCCAACTGCCAGTTTATGCAGTGCTGCCCTAACATTCCGCAAACCGCCAGACTCCTAATTGATGTCAGTACAACAAACCCCGCGATAAAAAAACGCAAAATTCAGGCCGCAGCACACGGCTTTATATCTTGAACTGCATTGAAAACCCCCCGAAAATCCGGTGTTTTCGGGGGGGTGAAAATCTGCAATTTTCTGTTTGAATTATCGCTTGCTGAACTGCGGAGCGCGACGGGCCGCT
>JAJBTG010000029.1 GCA_020860985.1 Oscillospiraceae bacterium | reverse complement strand
GTGTATCTTCCCAAGGGCGCGGAATGTATTGCGTGCTTTATGGGCGCTATGTATTCCGCGAATCCTTATGTTCCCATCGCGTATGATATGCCGCCGAACAGAATACGAAAAATTGTTGACAGCCTTGAGGGACACGGACATATTATAACCGATGAAAGCGGTCTTGCGGTAATCGAGGATATGGGTGTTCCCTCCTCGATTCATATCCATGTTTACGGCGAAGCGGCGGAAACGGAAATCAACGAGGAAGCGGCGGACAAGGCGCTTGCCTCGGTTATAGACACCGACCCGATTTATATTATGTTTACCTCCGGTTCAACGGGCGAGCCAAAGGGCGTTACCGTTCCGCACCGCGGCGTTATCGATTATGCCATGTGGGTTGCGGATACATTCAACCTGGACGAAAATTCAATTTTGGGAAATCAAGCGCCCTTTTATTTCGACAATTCAATTTTCGATATTTATTCCATGCTGCTTACGAGCGCGAAGATGATAATAATTCCCGAAACGCTGTTTATGTTTCCGTCAAAGCTTCCCGAATTTATTTCGGATAATCACATAACAACCATTTTTTGGGTTCCGACGGTTATGATAAATGTAGCTAATTCGGGCGCGCTGTCGGAAGTGAAGCTTACGGAGCTGAAAAATGTGGTATTCTGCGGCGAGGTAATGCCGAATAAGCAGCTTAACATATGGCGGAAAAATCAGCCTCAATGCTTGTACGCGAATCTATACGGTCCGACGGAGATTTCCGATGTATGCTCATACTATATCGTGGATCGTGAATTTAACGACAGCGATCCCTTGCCGATAGGTAAAGCGTGTGAAAATATGCGGATAATTATTCTAAACGAGGAAAATAAAATCGCGGACGTAAACGAGCAGGGTGAGATTTGCGTTATAGGTACGGGGGTTTCTCTCGGCTACTGGAACGCGCCGGAGCTTACAAGAAGGGCGTTTGTGCAAAATCCGGTGAATCCCTATTACAGCGAGCGTATTTACCGTACAGGCGATCTTGCGTATGTAAATGACGAGGGGCTTATAATTTTTATCGGGCGCAGGGATAATCAGGTTAAGGTCAAGGGCAACCGTATAGAGCTTGGCGAGATTGAGAACGCGGCGATGTGCGCGGGAGGTATAAGGGGCGCTTGCGCCGTATATCATGACGGCGCGATAACGCTTTTTGTCGAGAGCTGCGAAGCGCTTACGCTCAGGAGAGTGAATAAGGAATTGAAAAAATTTATTCCGCAATATATGCTTCCGGGGCGGCTTGTTGTAATGGACAAATTTCCGCATACGGCGAATGATAAAATTGACCGAACACAGTTGAAAAAATCGTTGGAGGTGCGCGGATGAACAGTACGGTACAGCTTCTCGATGGAGCGGCGAAAAGGTTCGCGGACAGAATCGCTTTTGCCGACAAGGACGGTGAAATCTCATTTTCGGAGCTTAGGGACAGCGCGTTAAGAGTTGCCGGAGGGATAAAAAAATATGTAGAAACGGGCGGAATAAAACCGATAATCGTGTATATGGAAAAAAGCATAAAATCAATTGTGTGCTTCATGGGAATAATGTACGCGGGCTCGCCGTATGTTCCGATTGATTATATGATTCCGCTTAACCGCCTTGAAAAAACGGCGGAAAATTTACATCCGGCGGCGATTATAACTGACGCCGACGGCGCAAAACGTCTTTTGGAAATAAACATAAATGCCGAGGTTTTGATTTACGATGAAATTATCGAAAACAGCGGCGGGGATGCGGATATAGCCGCGCAGTGCGACCTTGACCCCGCGTATATAATGTATACCTCCGGCTCGACGGGAACGCCTAAGGGTGTTACCGTAACGCACAGGGGAGTAATAGATTATATTCAATGGGCGGCGGAAGCATTTCCCATTGACGGCGGCGATATAATCGGAATGCAGTCCGCGTTTCATTTTGACAATTCTGTTTTTGATATGTTTGTGCCGATGGTCACGGGAGCAAAAACGGTTATAATACCCGAAGCGCTTTTTATGTATCCCGAAAAGCTGATTGACTTTTTGAAGCAGGAAAAAATTTCGATTATTTTCTGGGTTCCGACGGTTATGATAAGCGCGGCGGACGCGGGTATTCCTTATCTGCCGAATATGAAACTGATTTTATTCGCGGGGGAGGTAATGCCGGTAAAGCAGCTTAATGTTTGGCGCGGCGCGAACCCGCAATGTATGTACGTTAATATGTACGGACCTACGGAGGCAACGGATATTGCGGCTTATTATATAGTGGACCGCGAATACGAGGATTACGAAACGCTTCCTATAGGACGAGCGTGCGCTAACATGAGAACGATTATTCTTAACGGGGAAAATCGAAAATGCAAAACGGGCGAGCAGGGCGAATTGTGTCTTTTGGGGAGCGGAATTGCCGCGGGATATTGGAACGCGCCGGAGCTTACGGAGAAAGCTTTTGTGCAGAATCCGCTCAACACAAAATATGGTGAGATTATCTACCGCACCGGCGACCTTGTTTATGAAAACGACGAGGGTAATATAATATTTCTCGGCAGGCGCGACAGTCAGATAAAGCTGCGGGGAAACCGTATAGAGCTTGGAGATATAGAGAGCGCGGCGACGGCGGCGGAGGGCATAAGGAACGCCTGCACCGTGTTTTGCGAGGACAGGCAGGAAATAATCCTGTTCCTTGAAACGGACGAGGAAATTAAGGAACGGAAATTCAAGCTTGAATTGAAGCGCTTTATTCCGTCATATATGGTTCCGGCGAAAATAAAAACAATGAAAAGCTTTCCGCATACGCCAAGCGGTAAAATAGACAGAGTAAGCTTAAAGAAAGGATTATAGTAATGACTATTGAGGAAAAACTAAACGAATTTATCAGAGAAAAGTTTGAGATAGGTGACGACCCCGATTTCACTAATGACGTTCATATGTTTAACGAGGGCTTTGTGGATTCGTTCGGCGCGGTCGAGATTATACATTTTGTTGAGGAAAGCTATAATATTAAGATTACGCAGCGGGAT
>JAJBTG010000111.1 GCA_020860985.1 Oscillospiraceae bacterium | reverse complement strand
TGGCTGCGGCGGCGCTTGCAGGCTGCGGAAGCAGTGATGACACGCTTGTTATGGGTACAAACGCGGCGTTCCCGCCGTTTGAATTTACAACGTCCGAGGGACTTGTTGGCGAGTTTGACGGTATCGATGTTGCGATTGCGCAGAAGATTGCGGAGAGCATGGACAAAACTCTTGTAATTGAGGACATGGAGTTTGACGGACTTATAGCATCGGTTAAGACGGGCAAGATTGATATGGCTGTAGCAGGTATGACCGCTACGGAGGAAAGAGCGCAGAGTGTTGATTTCTCAGATACATACTTTGTAGCTTCACAGGTAATTCTTGTAGCGCCGGATAACGAGGATATATTAGCGTCTGCCGACCTTTTGAACGATAAGACAGTCGGCGTTGTTCTCGGATACACGGGCGACTCCATTGTTACTGAAACATTGGGCGTTGCGGAGGATAAGATTACAAGAGCAAACAGAGCTATTGACGTTGTTCAGGACGTAAAGAACGGCAAGCTTGACGCTGTTGTTGTTGACTCGGCTACGGGCAAGGCACTGGCTGAAAAGAACGATTTGAAGGTTGTAGAGGATCCGTCGGTATTTGATACCGAGGAATATGCTATAGCGGTTCAGAAGGGCAATACGGAATTGCTTGAAGCAATTAATTCCGTTCTTGCGGAAATGAAAGCAAACGGCGAAATTGACGCTTTGGCGGAACAGTATAACTAATAAAAGGTTTAAATGCCCAAAACAGCAGTGCTGTTTTGGGCATTTTTAGGATGTATAATGAGATTGGATAAATATATTTCAGGCTGCGGTTACGCGAGCCGCAAGGAGATTAAAAGGCTTGTCCGCCAAGGTGTGGTGACCGTTGACGGGGAAACGGCTAAAAAATCGGATATGGACGTGTCGGAGGATTCTGAAGTTCGAGTGAACGGGGAAGAGCTTTGCTACCATGAATTTGTGTACCTTATGCTGAATAAACCGGCAGGCTTCGTTTCGGCGACGGAGGATAAGAAATATCCGACCGTCACGGAGCTTATCGGCGGGGAATATGCGCATTTTAATGTGTTCCCCATAGGCAGACTCGACATTGATACTGAGGGGTTGCTTATACTTTCCAACGACGGCGCGCTCGCGCATGAGCTGACGTCGCCCAAAAAGAATGTATACAAAAGATATTTTGCAGTGGTTGACAAGCCGAGGGGGGAGAGCGACATCAAGGCGTTCGCGGAGGGAATGGAATTTAAGGACTTTACCGCCAAGAGCGCAAAATTGGAAATTACCGAAAATTCGCGCGAGGTGTATATCGAGATTGCGGAGGGAAAATTCCATCAGGTAAAGCGAATGTGCGAACGCGTCGGAAAAACGGTCACATATTTAAAGCGTGTTTCAATCGGCGGCTTGAAGCTTGATGATTCGCTTGCGCCGGGGGAGGTGCGCGAGCTGACCGATGCGGAATTAAAGCTGCTTAAATAGGATATTTACTTGAATTTTACATGAATTTTACGCGCTTCGGATTGAAAAAATATACGCGGTGGTATATAATTTAGCTACAACTAAGATGTACCCCGACTTTGACGGGTTACGCTTAATTTTTTCGGCGGGGGCTTTGATTTGCAAACAAATCAAATATATCCCACTGAAAACGTTGAATGACGGGGCTTTGCCCCGTGTTGAAATTGTGGAGAGGTGAAAAAATATGCAGATGATATATTGCGTTGAGGATGATGATGATATCCGCGGTCTTATCACATACGCGGTAAGCTCAAGCGGATACGGGGTTCAGGGATTTGACTGCGCGGTATCCTTTGAGGAGGCTATGAAGAAGGCTGTACCCGATTTGATTTTGCTCGATATAATGCTGCCGGACAAGGATGGAATAGAAATATTAAAGAATTTGCGCGCGAATATGTTGTGGAGAAATATTCCGGTAATAATGCTGACGGCGAAAAGCTCGGAGATGGATAAGGTTAAAGGCTTTGAAATCGGCGCGGACGATTATGTTACCAAGCCGTTCAGCGTTCTGGAGCTTATATCGCGCATTAAGGCGGTTTTAAAACGCACATCCACGTATATTGACAGAACATCCGAATATAATGGTATAAGGCTTGATTTGGGCAGCAGAACCGTTACGGTTGACGGGGAAAAGGTATCGCTTACGTTCAAGGAATTTGAGCTGCTTTCGATGCTCATGGAGAACATGGGCAGCGTTGTAAACCGTGAAACGCTGTTGGATAAAATATGGGGATACCGTTTTGAGGGAGAAAGCCGAACGCTTGACGTGCATATCGGAAGCCTGCGCCATAAGCTGGGTGAAAAAGGAAAATTAATCGAAACCATAAGGAATGTGGGTTACGGACTAAAATAAGGGTGATTTAATGAGGAAATCAATATTTAATGCGGCGGCTGTTTTGGGGGCGGTATCGGCTTCAATTACCGCGGCGGCATTTTATTTGTTGAATTATTTTGATGTCGGAGGAGCGGTAACCGCGATTGCGATATTGGCGGTTATTATAATCGCGGCGGTTGCCGCCGCAAATCAAATCGCAAAATCAATTACAGGGCAGGTTGTTTCGCAGATGGAGGATATTGATTTGGAGAATATCGGCGGCGCGGAGGTGTGCGGGGAGCTTAAACCGTTTCTGGAACGAATCGAGGAAGAGAATCTCGGCAAGGAAAAATCGGAGCAGATGCGCCGCGAGTTTTCCGCAAATGTGTCGCATGAGCTGAAAACGCCGCTTACGTCCATTTCAGGCTACGCGCAAATGATAAATAACGGAATGGCTAAGGAGGAGGATTTTCTTACCTTCACGCGGAGAATAGAGAAGGAGGCATCCCGCCTTATTTTGCTTATAAATGACATAATTAAGCTGTCGAATCTTGATGAGCAAAACGGTGCGCCGGAGGCACAAAAAATCGACTTGTCGATTGCCGCGCAGGAAACAATTGTTGAGCTTGAAAAGGCGGCTAACGACAAAAATGTACGGATTTTTTACAGCGGCAAGGAAACATATATAAACGGCAGCCGCACGCTTATAGGCG
>JAJBTG010000066.1 GCA_020860985.1 Oscillospiraceae bacterium | reverse complement strand
GATTATAACTCCCACTGAAATGCTGAGATGTCCCCCGCCGCCTATAGAGGCGGGGGGACATCTGCGGTTAGGTTATATGAATAATAAAATCGTCGGTCGGCTTAAAAAATGCGGACACGGACTTGAATTGTTTTTTACACCGATTCAAGTCTGTGTCCGCACTTATTTTTTACGCAGCTTATGCCTTAAGCGGTAGGTTCTTCGCTTTCAATATCGTAAAACGTAATATCGTTATCCGTTGCGTAGGTTGCGGCGGCGCTGCCCGCGATACCGTAAATAGCGACGTTCGGACAGTCGGCGAATATGCCGTCCTCGATAGTCGTTATGCTCGACGGGATATATACGCGTTCAAGCGCGGTACAGCCTGTGAATATATCGAAAAGGCTTGTCATCCCGCTTGAAAGCGTCACGCTTTTGAGTGCCGCGCATTCGTCAAAGGCGTAGTAATAGACGCTTGTTACCGTATCGGGCAAAATTATCGATGTTATGCCGCTTGCCGAAAACGCATCCGCGTCAATTTCGGTTATGGTTATACCGTCAATCGTTTCGGGAACGGTTACATCGGTTTTGGTGCCGTTATATTTATAAAGCACGCCGTCGGTGTCCGCTATCCAAGTCATATCGGCAGGCTCGCCCGTTTCCAAGTCGTAAAACGTTACATTATCGATACCCGCGGTGATATATGCTTTTGAATGCGTATAGCCGTAAACTGTAAGAGTATCGTTTGCGGGAACGCCCAAAGAGGTTTCCATATTCGGAACAGTTACCTTTTTTACATTATCGCAGCCGCTGAACGCGGATCTGCCTATCGAGGTTTTTTCCTTTCCGTATGTTACCTCCTCAAGTCCGGTACACTCGTAAAATGCGGATGCGCCGATCGACGTGACATTTGAGAGGTCGATTTTTGTAAGAGATTCACAGCCGGCGAACGCCGCGTTGTTTATTGTCGTTACAGACGACGGCAGAGATATTTCCTCAAGCGAAACGCAGTCTTCAAGCAAATGGGAGCTCAATGCCGTAATCGTCGACGGCAGAGTTATTTCCTTTAGGCTTGAACAGGAGGAAAATGCTCCGTCTCCGATTGCGGTTATCGTGTCGGGCAGGGCTATGCTCTCAAGCGAAGAGCAATACTCAAGCATATAGTTGCTTATTTTCGTAAGCGCCGACGGCAGGGTTATTTCTTTAAGCGAGCTGCATTCGCTGAAAGCGTAGTTGCCTATAGCCGTAACAGCATCCGACAGGGATATTTCCGCAAGTGATGTGCAGCCGCAGAAAGCGTACGAATATATTATTGTAACGGTGTCGGGCAGGGTTACGCTTTCTATATCTTCGTTATACCTAAAGGCTCTGTCACCTATTGTCGTAACCGTTTGTCCGTCTACCGTTTCGGGAACGGTTACATTCACGCTTGTTCCGTTGTATTCCGTGAGAACGCCGTCCTCAACCACAAATTCCTCCTCGGGCGATAACGTGGGCGCGGCTGTCGGTGCAGTGGTCGATGCAGCAATCGGGGTAGCGGTCGGTTTTGTAGTTGGCGTGGGCGACGCCGTGGGCATTGGCTTTTCGGTTGCGGATGGCGTTTCTGCTCCGATTACGGCTTTTGCCGCGAGCGGCTCCTGCTCCTCGCTCCACAAATACACCGTGCCGCCGTCCTCCGCGCTTATCGCGCCGGAATATCCGTCAGCCGGAATTTCTATTTGTTCCATGCTTACCTTGGATAATGTTTTATCCGCATTGTATGACGCGGTGTAAAGCACGGCGCTTATCTCTTCTCCAATGCGGTTTTTGATATTGACCGTGCCGTTTGCCGCGCTTATCGAATAACCGAAAATATCCGGCAAATTAGCCGTTCTGACCGCGGTTTCGCCGTTATGCACGGTCTTTACGTAAGCGGCGGTTTCGCGCTCGTCAAATTCGTCGTTTTCGTCATTCACATAATAGCTTATATGCGGCGGCTGATTATATCCCGCATTTTGGCTTGCCACCTGCATACGGTAGGCGCGGTCGTGCATAAGCGTGTAGAGCTTGTTCTCGGTTTCGATAACGGTCGTGTATACTATGAGGCTCTCGTTATCCGTGCCGCGCGCGACAACCTCCTCGCGCCAGTCGCCGAAAAGGTCGGCGGTAAGACCGGGGTTGTTTTTTGTTCCGTTGTTTGTGACAACATTCCTAAATGATGATATTCTTCCGTCCTTGCCGGAAATCTTAATTTGACTTCCGCTGTCACTGCCTCCGGTGCCATCAAGCAGCTCATCATATATATTTCCGTCCCAGAAAATTCTGAAATTCGTTGAATCGGGAGTATATTTTTCAACATTAGTAACGTTTTCGTCGCCGTAGGACGCGTAATTTCCCGCGCCCCAAAACTCAAAATATCCGTCTGTATAGCCGACGTTCGCCATCATGCCGCGTCCCGTGTCGCCGTCGGCGTCAAGATGAAAAATCTCCTCGCCGGTTGACGCGTCGTAGAGCGTCATGCCGTAGGGTGAGCTTTCGTGTACGCTGAAATATTCCATTCCCTCATGTACGGGGTCATAATCGGCAAGGTGGAGCGCATCGCCGTGACCTCTGCCGCTGCACCAAAGCACGGAAAAATCATTGTCAAGCGCAAGCGCGCCGCAAATTATCTCATCGCAGCCGTCACCGTCAACATCGCCGACGGTCAGATTATGATTTCCGTTTCCGGCATAATCGGAAAAGCCGTCGTTGTCCGTATCGAAATCCGCGACCTCGACAAGCCGCTTGTTCACAAGGTTATACGCCGTAGCGGTGGTTTTCGCGTAATATCCGCGCCAGGCAATCATTGACGGTGTTGCGCCGTCGAGATACGCGACCGCGCATAAATAGCGCTCCGAGCGGTTGCCCCAATCATCGCCCCACTCGCTGACCGTGCCGCGTGGGTGCGGGTAGTATATTGTGTCGAGCGCCGCGCGGTGTCGCCTTGGAAAACAGTGTAATACTCGTCGCCCGACAGCACGCGGCCGCCCGTGTCGGCGGTGCCGTTTTCGCTGTGGCGGTAATCCTCGGTGTTATCGG
>JAJBTG010000067.1:616-3037 GCA_020860985.1 Oscillospiraceae bacterium | reverse complement strand
GAGCGCACCAAGGTTGGTTATTTTTGTTGACGGACCGGTTATCATAAACGACGTCGCCGCACCCATGCTCATGCCGCTTGCGAGCCATTGCTGCAAAAGCGGGATTGTGCCGCCGCCGCAAACGTAGAGCGGAACGCCTATTGTCGCCGCCATTAAAAGTCCGAAGCCGCAGTTGTTGAAAAGTCCCGCAAAGCTTTCGGCCGGAACATACCGCTGAAATGCCGCCGACAATATTACTCCTATCAAAAACCAAGGTCCGGTTGCTTTTATGTTTCTGCCGATATTTTTCAAAAGCCGCATAAACATATTCGGGTCGGTGTCGCGGCTTTTTCTTTCATCGAATTTCGTGAAGTTGAAAAATTTCTTGTCCTTGTAGAATACTCGAATAAGCACACCCGCCGTAATGCCGCACAGGAAACACGAAACAAAGCGTATAATAAGTGCGGTCGAACCAAGAGCGGCACTGTAAATTAAAAGCTGCGGATTTAGAAGTACACTGCACATCATAAACGCCGCGAGGTAATCATCGCGCAATCCTTTTTGTGAAAATGACGCGGCTATAGGAATTGTGCCGTACATACAAAGCGGCGAGGCAATGCCCAAAAGCGCGGATGGGATAATGCCCGCTATGCCTAAATGCTTATCCTGAATGACGGTAAGCAGCCTATGTATTTTTTCCTTGCCGAATACCGATATAACCGAGCCTATCACAATACCCACCGCCCAATAGGGCAATATTTGACGAAGCTGTATATCAAAGTAATACCATAAATATATCGCCTCACGCCGGATTACGCTGAATATTTCACTCATATGCCGACCTCCTTTTTAAGTATTTCATTTGTTTCACAAGCGACAATCGTCAGTTTCACCGTACATAACTCTTACACAGTCTGCGGTTCCGAAATCCTTTGTGCCCATTCCGTAGCCGGTTTTTTCGATTTTCATAACAGGCATAGCTCCGAAATTCGATACAAAATGCTTCAGCAGTGCCGCGCCCGTGGGTGTGCAAAGCTCGCCCTTTATTTCACCGCCGTATACGGGAACGCCGCGCAGAATATATTCCGTCGAGGGAGCGGGAACAGGCAAAATCCCGTGCGCGCATTTAACCGTGCCGCTGCCGACGTGAACGGGCGAAGCCATTATTTTATCCGGAACCAGTTCGTTTATCAGCATACAAACTCCCGTAATGTCGGCAACCGCGTCCAGCGTTCCGACCTCGTGAAAATGTATATTTTTAACTTCACAGCCGTGTACATAGCTTTCCGCTTCCGCGATTAGGCGGTAAACGGAAAGTATGTCGGCTTGTACCTTTTCCGGCACGTTAAGGTGAGATATTATCTCGGTAATATCGGCTATTCCCGAATGATGATGGTTCTTGTGCATATGCTCGTCCTCCTGCTCTTCGTCAACCAAAACATCAATATGTGTTCTGCAAATACCGCATTTGCTAACCTTCTTTTTCTCAAATCTCACTGTCGGAATATTCAGCTTATTCAGCCTTTCTATAAACTCATCCCGGTTCGGAAGAAGCTCCGACAGCGCGGACATCAGCATATCTCCCGCCGCGCCCATATTACATTCAATATACAAAGTTTTCATAGCCTTTAACCTCCGATTTTGTTTATCATACTCGCCAAATATCCCGCACCGAAGCCGTTGTCGATATTAACGACGCTTACGATGCTTGCGCAGGAGTTAAGCATAGAAAGAAGCGTCGCTAAGCCTCCGAATGCCGCGCCGTAGCCAACGCTTGTCGGAACCGCTATAACGGGGCAGTCGGCAAGACCGCCTATCACGCTTGCCAATGCACCCTCCATTCCGGCAATCGTGATAATTACGCGCGCCGTCATAATATCCTCGTTGTGCGAGAGCAAACGGTGTATTCCCGCAACGCCTACATCATAAAGACGTGTGACGCTGTTTCCGAACACCTCAGCCGTAACCGCCGCTTCCTCGGCAACCGGCATATCGCTTGTGCCGCCCGTGGCGATAACTATTTTGCCTGTTTTGTTTTCGGGCATTTCACCTATTATTCTTATGAGTCACATATCGCGGTAATCGAGCGGGATTTCTTTATTTACCGCCGTCGCTTTTTCCGCGTCAAGACGGGTTATTAAAACGGTTTTCTGACCATGTTCCACAAGCGACTTTGATATGCCTATTATCTGTTCCACCGTCTTACACGCACCGTATATCACCTCGGCAACGCCCTGCCTTACGGCACGGTGGCAGTCCGGCTTTGCGTAACCCAAATCCTCAAAGGGCTTTATTTTAAGCTCCAATTCAGCGGCTTCGGGTGTCATCTCGCCACTTGCCACATTTTGTAAAAGCCCCTTTACGTCACTCATATAAATCCCGTCCTTTCATTATACGATTTCTTTATTACATTTGCTTATTGCAAAATATCGATAGCTTTAT
>JAJBTG010000067.1:0-606 GCA_020860985.1 Oscillospiraceae bacterium | reverse complement strand
TTATCAAAATTAAGATATTTTATTCTCTCATATTTCAAAAAAAAATTGCCCCGCCGCAAAACAATATTCGGTTTTACGGCGGCATATAATGCTTTAATAAGGGGCAAAGTCCCTTATTAAATTGTTACCGTTACAACCGCGAATACTGTAATTAAAAGCGTCATTATTATTTTCCTCCGTTCGCGGCAATCGGAACACTGCGCTTCACGGCAACATTTGCAGCCGTAACCATTCCTATCCATACAGCGGTTGCAAGCACCGCCATTCCAACGCCGCTTGTCGCCATTTCGCGGAGCATTTCCGCAGCCGTCACCGGACTTGCCGCGTTTGTAAAAAACGGAAACCACGGTACAACCTCGCCGTGCCAAATATGCTCAAACGCCAAGAGCGCGCTGCCGCCCCAAAGCATATTATTGAGCCAATTAAGACGTTTGATAAACGGGTGTCTCTCCGCTCCCTCCGCAGTCGCAACCTCTTTTTTTGTGCTTTTCTTTACGATTGTCGTAACAATCGCCTCCGCTGTCGGTACTAAAAAACAAGCCATTTTATATATTCTCCGCTCATTTTATTTTATAATTTGGTGTTTCGTCCTATTTTCTTAAATAT
>JAJBTG010000192.1:2689-3038 GCA_020860985.1 Oscillospiraceae bacterium | reverse complement strand
CGAAAAGAAGCGAGAGAAGCGCGGACACGTTTAATACGGGACACAGCTCAACCTCGATTTCAGCCGCGCTCGGTATAGCGCGCGGGCGCGACCTTTCGGGGGAAAACTACAATGTAATCGCCGTTTTCGGTGACGGCGCTCTTACCGGCGGAATGATGTATGAGGCGATGAACGACGCGGGACACTCAAAAACACCGTTGATTCTTATCCTAAACGACAACTCTATGTCTATTTCAAAGAAAGTGGGAGCCGTAGCAACGCATTTGCGCAATCTGCGAATATAGCCTATATACTATAAATCCAAGCACGCTGTCGAGGAATTTCTCAACAAGTTGCCGTTAATCGGTAA
>JAJBTG010000192.1:0-2679 GCA_020860985.1 Oscillospiraceae bacterium | reverse complement strand
CGCCCCACCAGCCCCCTCACTCACCAATCCAGCCCCCGTTCCCCGCCAGTCACCACCCCCACCCCTTAATCGGTAAATCAACAGCCAACGCTCTGCGCTCGGCAAAGCGCTCAATCCGACGAATGATTATCCCGACAACCCTGTTTGACGATTTGGGATTTACCTATATAGGTCCCGTGAACGGCCATGATTTGAACTCGTTGATTTCCGTTTTTGAATATGTAAAGGAGGAAAAGAAGCCGGTTCTTATACACATTCGCACAAAAAAGGGTAAGGGCTACGCTCCGGCGGAAAATAACCCTCAGAAATTTCACGGGATTTCCTCTTTCGACCCGATTACCGGAGAAACAAAAAAATCGGACGAAACCTACAGCGACCGCTTCGGAACCACGCTTTTGGAGCTTGCGAAAAAAAATGACAAGATAGTTGCGATAACGGGCGCTATGCCGAACGGAACCGGAATTTCCGAGTTTCCCAAGTATTTCAAAAACAGATTTTTTGACGTGGGAATTGCGGAACAGCACGGAACAACTCTCGCGGCAGGCTTCGCTGCGGCGGGATATATTCCGGTAATACCGCTCTATTCGTCATTTTTGCAGCGCGCCTATGACCAGACCCTTCACGATGTTTGTCTGCAAAATCTCCACGTTGTATTTCCGATTGACCGCGCCGGAATAGTTGGTGCCGACGGAGAAACACATCAGGGGATTTACGATATATCATATCTCTCGCATATGCCGAATATGTCGATTCTATCTCCCTCCACATTTCTGGAGCTTGATAAAATGCTCGGCTATGCGGTAAACGAGCATAACGGCCCCATAGCCATTCGCTATCCGCGCGGCTCCGTGCAAGCGCAGTCAATAGAAACCGACTTTGTTTTCGGACAGGCTGTTAAGATAGCGTCAGGACGGGACGTAAGCATTGTCGCCTCCGGACGAATGTTAAAGCGCGCCCGCGAGGTGAGCGATATTTTAAATCAACGCAAGGTAAGCTGTGAGATTATCGCGCTTCCGACCATAAAGCCGCTCGACGAGGCCACCGTTCTCGCGACGGCTATGAAAACAAAATACGTCGTTACAATTGAGGATAATGTAAAAATCGGCGGCATCGGCTCCATGATTGCAACTCTGCTTTCGGAAAAAAATGTTGGCGCGAAGGTTAAAATTTATGCGTTCCCCGATTCACCCATAACTCACGGAACCGTTGATGAGCTTGATAAGCTCTACGGACTGGACGCGGATTCAATCGCCGACGAAATATCGAGGGAGCTGTCGGGAATCAGGTAAAAAACAAAACGGAGATTACAATGGCTAAAATAAGATTAGATGTTTTTATGGTAAACAAGGGACTGACCGAAAGCCGCGAGCGCGCAAAGGCGCTTATTATGGCGGGTCAGGTTTATATAGACAATCAGAAATGCGACAAGCCCGGGATGCAGGTAAACGAGGAGGGCACAAATGTTGAGGTTCGCGGAGAAACATTAAAATATGTAAGCCGCGGCGGTTTGAAGCTTGAAAAAGCGATGAAGGAATTTCCCATCTCTCTCGAGGGAAAAACCTCAATAGACATCGGCGCATCTACCGGCGGGTTTACGGACTGTATGCTCCAAAACGGAGCAAAAAAGGTTTTCGCCGTTGACGTAGGCTACGGTCAGTTTGCATGGAAGCTTCGTCAGGATGAGCGCGTTGTCAATATGGAGCGCACAAATATACGTTACGTTGCGCCGGAGGACATAGGCGAGGCAATAGATTTCATCTCGATAGATGTTTCCTTCATATCTCTCAGGCTCGTTCTTCCGGTCGCGAAGGAGCTGCTCGCCGATAACGGCGAAATTGTCGCTCTCATTAAACCGCAGTTTGAGGCGGGACGCGAGCAAGTCGGCAAAAAGGGTGTGGTTAAGGATATCAAGGTTCATTACGAAGTTATAAAAAATATATTGGATTTTGCGCGGAGCATTGACCTGTATGTCGCAGGACTTTCCTACTCCCCCATAAAGGGTCCCGAGGGGAATATCGAATATCTCGCGTATCTGAAAAAATCCGAATGCGATGATACGATTACGGATGAAGTAATCCGTGAAATAACGGATAAGTCACATTCGTCGCTTTAAAGCCGCAAACTGCGATTGGCGGCTATCATACACAAAGGAGGCGGTTTTATGCTGTCAGACAACATTGTTATTACGGGCGGCCGCGCGATAGCGCGTTCCTACGCAAAGATTAATCTTACACTTGACGTTCTCGGAAGATGTCCGAACGGCTACCATAATGTTGAAATGATTATGCAGACCGTTTCTCTTTTTGATTTGATAATAGTGGACAGAACCTACGGAAATATCGTTGTAAATACCAACCTAAAATATTTGCCCACGAACGAGAAAAATATCGCGTTTAAGGCAGCGTGGATGTTTTTCAAGCGTACCGGTAAGTGCGGGGGCGTAAAGATTATAATCCACAAAAACATTCCCGTAGCGGCGGGTCTTGCCGGCGGCAGCGGAAATGCAGCCGCGGTGCTGTGCGCCATGAATCTGCTGTTTAACGGCGGTCTTTCCGACGAGGAGCTTTGCGCCATGGGCGCGGAGCTTGGTGCGGACGTTCCTTATTGTATGCTCGGAGTAACGCGGCTCGCTCAAGTAATCGGCGAGATTTTAACTCCTCTGCCGCCAATGCCCAAAAC
>JAJBTG010000265.1 GCA_020860985.1 Oscillospiraceae bacterium | reverse complement strand
AGTAAGTGGAACCCGCCGCCTATAGAGGCGGGGACATCTTACTTTTAGTTATAATTCTTAAATCAAAGGGGGAATTTTTTTGAGAATGACCGGTGCTGAAATGGTTGTTAAAACATTGGAGAAAAACGGCGTTAAGGTTGTATTCGGTTATCCCGGAGCGGCTAATTGTCCTATAATAGACAAGCTGTCATTTTCTTCCATAAAGCATATCTTAACTCGTAACGAGCAGGGCGCCGCTCATATGGCTTCAGGCTACGCGAGAGTTACAAAGCAGGCGGGCGTGTGTACCGCAACCTCAGGTCCGGGCGCGACAAATCTTATTACGGGTATCGCGACGGCGTATATGGATTCGGTTCCGATGGTAGCACTTACGGGTCAGGTTGTTTCAAACCTTATCGGTAAGGACGCGTTCCAAGAGGTTGACATTACAGGCGCAACGCTGCCTTTTACCAAGCACAGCTATCTTATTAAAGACGGACTTGAAATTCCGAAGGTTGTAAACGAGGCGTTCCATATCGCGAACACGGGTCGCCCGGGTCCGGTGCTTATTGACTTCCCGATGGATATTCTGAAAAAGGAGTTTGATTATCCCGAGGAGGACGAGGAGGTTAATATCCGAGGCTATAAGCTTATCGGAAAGGCAAACGAATCTCAGGTTAAAAAGGTTGCCGAGGCAATCAAGGGCGCTAAAAAGCCTGTTATACTTGCCGGAGGCGGTATAGTTATATCCGACGCGGTAAGCGAGTTCCGTAAGTTTGTAAAGGAAACGGATATTCCCGTCGTTTCAACCATGATGGGTATAGGAACACTTCCGACGGACAGTCCGAGATATTACGGAATGATAGGCTCGCACGGAGTAAAAAGAGCAAATATGATTTTTAACCGCGCGGATCTTGTAATCGTAATGGGTTCAAGGCTCGGCGACAGAACAGTCGCAAACGTAAAGGGACTTGAGCAGGGCAATAAGCTGATACATATTGATATTGACCCGGCGGAAATCGGAAAAAATACGCAGCCGTATATTCCGGTTGTCGGCGATATAAAAGATGTACTTGAACAGCTTACGCCGCAGATTACCGGCTTTAAGGCGGACAAGCAGTGGATTGAAGAGATTGACGAGCTTCGCAGCCGCTTTGCGCATGAGCCGTTTTGCGATAACAACGGGTTTGTAAATCCGAGATATTTCCTGAAGGTGCTTTCGGAAAAGACAAATTCGGATGTTTATCTTTCAACAGAGGTCGGACAAAACCAGATATGGTGCGCGAATAATTTTAAATTCACATCGCCGCGCTCACTCTTGACTTCGGGCGGATTCGGTACTATGGGATACGGACTTCCCGCGGCAATAGGCGCATCGGTAGCGGCGGACGGAGCAAAGCCGGTCATCGCCGTAATGGGCGACGGCAGTTTCCAGATGGATTTGCCGGAAATGGGTACTATGGCTCAATGGAATATACCGGTTAAGATGGTGCTTTTCCAGAACCGCCGTTTGGGTATGGTGCATGAGCATCAGTATCTTTTGTATAAATCGAACTATCAGGCGGTAGAGATAGAGGGCAAGCCCGACTTTGAAATGCTTGCAAAGGCATATGGATTTAACAGCGGTACTGTTACGGAGAACAGCGACGTTGGGTCGGCTATAGACAAAATGATGGCAGCGGACGGCTCTTATCTTCTTGTTGTAAACGTAAGTCCGTTTGAGCCGACAGGCGACGCGCTTAATGAAGCGACTCTTCCGAAAAAGGAGGATAAATAACATGGAAAGATATACATTATCGGTACTTGTTGAAAATAATCCCGGCGTACTTTCGAGGGTTGTAGGAATGTTTTCAAGACGCGGATTTAACATTCACTCATTGTCGGTCGGAACCACTCAGGATCCGCATATCTCCCGTATCACAATAGAGGTGAACGGCGACACGCTGATTGTTGAGCAGGTTTCAAAGCAGCTTTCAAAAATTATGGAAGTTATAAAAATTAAAACATTGAAGGACAGTGAGATTGTAAAGAGAGGTCTTGCACTTGTAAAGGTTAAGGTTTCGCCGAAAACCAGAAGCGAGGTTATCGAGATTACAAACGTATTCAGAGCGAAGATAGTTGACATATCGCCGAACACGCTCACTATAGAGCTTACGGGACATAACAAAAAGCTCGGCGCGTTTATCGACCTTGTCGAGCCGTATGGCATTGAGGAAATTGCCTGCACCGGTATGACCGCTCTTGAACGTGGAACAAACACATTGAAGCTTGACAGATAGGATTTCAGACTTTTAATGCTAACGCATTTTTGCCGGCGGAAACGCCGGGTAAAATAAAAAAACATATAAAGAAAGAGGTAATAAAAATGGCACAAGAAGCAAAGGTATTTTACGAGAGCGACTGCAATCTCGGACTTTTACAGGATAAGACGATTGCGATTATAGGCTATGGCTCACAGGGTCACGCTCACGCTCTTAATTTAAAGGATTCAGGCTGTAATGTAATTGTCGGTCTGTATGAGGGAAGCAAGTCATGGGAAAAGGCTGAGAAGCAGGGCTTGACGGTATACACCTCCGCAGAGGCGGCAAAGAAAGCGGACATCATTATGATTCTTATCAATGATGAAAAGCAGGCTGACCTTTACAAGAACGAAATCGAGCCGAACCTTGAGGCGGGCAATATGCTTATGTTCGCTCACGGCTTCAACATTCACTTCGGAGCGATTGTTCCTCCGGCTGACGTTGACGTAACAATGATTGCTCCCAAGGGTCCCGGTCACACGATAAGAAGCGAATATCTTGAGGGCAAGGGTGTTCCATGTCTTATCGCGGTTGAGCAGGACGCTACCGGCAAGGCTCAGGATTTGGCACTTGCTTACGCTTTGGGTATCGGTGGCGCGAGAGCTGGCGTTCTTGAAACAACATTCAGAACGGAAACAGAAACAGACCTCTTCGGTGAGCAGGCAGTTCTTTGCGGCGGCGTTACGGCTTTGATGCAGGCAGGCTTTGAAACTCTTGTTGAGGCAGGCTATGACCCGAGAAACGCTTACTTTGAGTGTA
>JAJBTG010000188.1 GCA_020860985.1 Oscillospiraceae bacterium | reverse complement strand
TTCTTAATTTTTTGTAAACTTCATTTAATGGGTAATATCCCTCATTTTGTGCAAACTCCGAAATGGCAATATAATCTAATGATTTTTTATTGTTTAGACGATAAGACATTTTTTTGCAAAAAAACAATACCCGAAACAATCGGGTATTGCTTAATTTACTGTATGTTACATTATCAATAATTGCAATAAGCATATGAATAGGGCATCATATCTTCCATATCCCATATGAATATTTTGTAAAAATCGGATGCCTTTTCAAAGGTATAGCTTACGCCGCCGATATATTCGGGGGATGCCGAGAGCAGCGTTCCGTCCTCGGCGTAAAACGCCGCGATTATCATAAGCTCCTCAGGCTTATCGTCCCATAATTCATCGGATATTTCAAGCGTAATTCTTATATATCCATCCTCCGTTTCGCTTACATCGGAGACGGCGCAGGGCAGCGCTTTTTCGACCGTGCCTATCGACACGAACTCTATATCGTTCGCGGCGGCATAGCTTTCCGCTTCGGAATTGGTATAGCCGTAAATCACAAGGCCTTCGCAGCCGTCAAACGCGCCGTCGCCTATGCTTGTTACGCTTGCGGGAATTACCGCCTTTTTTAGCGCGGTACAGCCTTCAAACGCGCCGTTTTCATCGCCGTAGGTGTTGCCGACGCTTTGAGCAGTATCCGCGCCGCATATTTCCGTCACACTCTCGGGTATTTCTATCTCCTCAAGCGCGATACAGCCGTAGAAGCTTCCCGAGCATATCGCCTCTGTATTTTTCGATAGTGTAACCTCCGTCAACGCTTCGCACATATAGAACGCGCCGGTTCCCATATACGTTACCGAATTGGGTATTGAAACGCTTTGAAGCCCCGATTCGGCAAAAGCGTTCGCGTTTATATCGGTTATGCTCTCGGGTATTTCTATCGATATGAGCGAGGCACAGCCTTGAAGCATTTGCGAGGGTATCTCCGTCCAGCCCGCAGGGATATTCACGCTTTCAAGCGCCGAGCAGCCGCTGAATAAATACATTCCGCCGCTTTCGGAGTTTTCGGGCAACACCGCCGATACGAGCGAGGTACAGCCGCAGAACATATAATTCGGTATCTCTGTCCAACCGTCCGGAACGGTTACGCTTTTAAGCGCCGAGCAGCCATAAAGCATATAGCTCCCCGCGCTTTCGACGCTTTCGGGCAACACCGCGCTTTCAAGCGCGGTACAGCCGTAAAACGCGGCTGTGCCTATGGTGTTTACGGTGTCGGGAAGCTCCATGCTCTCAAGCGAGGTGCAGCCGCGAAACGCGTTTTCGCCGATATATTCCATACTTTGCGGGATTTCGACCGATTTAAGCGCCGAACAGCCGTAAAATGCGCCGTTGTTCAGACTCGACGCAAAGCGCGAATAATTTCCGTCGTCTATCCTTGTCACACCTTCGGGAATCACTATGGATTCTATGCTCTCATTATTGTAAAACGCGAGCGCCGCTATACGATTTACCTCTGCTCCGGCTGCCTCGGACGTGATTTTAAGCTCCGTTTCGTCTCCGGTATAGCCGCATACCGTGCCCTGCGGGTCGATAAGCCAACCGTCCGTTTCCGTCGGCTCCATACCCTCGATTACCGCGAAATTATCCGAGTAAAAATATTCCGCAAGGCTTGCCACGTAGCCGTACACCGTTATATTATCGCTCGAAACGGTGAGCTTTTCGGTTACCTCTCTCGGTATGGTAAGGCTTTCAAGCGCGGTACATCCGCTGAATATGTCCGTTTCTATATTCTCCGTCCCGTCCGCTATCACTGCCGATTTAAGCGCCGCGCATTTGTAGAATACGCGCTTTCCGAACGATGTGACGTTGTTCATGGTTATCGATTCAAGCGCGGTACAACCCGAAAACGCGGAGGTGCCGATTGACGTTACCGTATCCGGCAATATAACCTCGGTCAGATACTCGTTTCCGTAAAACGCCTTATTGCCGATTCCCGTTATCGTTTCGCCGTCTATTGTTTCGGGCACGGTAAGGCTCGCGGTATTGCCGTCGTAGGCGGTTATAATTCCGTTCTCAACCTCGAATGTCTGATACGGCACGGGTGTTTTTACGGGCGCGGTAACATCCGGCTTATCCGACGGCAGATTAGCCGTTCTGACCGCGGTTTCGCCGTCGTGTACCGTCGTCACATACGCCGCGTATTTGCGGCAGTCATATTCACTGTTGTCCTCATCTATGTAATAGCTTATATGCGGCGGTTGGTTATATCCCGCGTTTTGGCTCGCCACCTGCATACGGTACGCTCTATCATGCATAAGGGTGTAGAGCTTATGCTCTGTAGTTTTTGTTGTGGTGTATACGACAAGGCTCGCGTTATCCGTGCCGCGCGCGACTATTTCCTCGCGCCAGTCGCCTAAGATGTCGGCGGTAAGGCAGGGGTTGTTTTTTGTATCGTTATTCGTTACCGCGTTTTCGATTGTAAACACTCTGCCGTCCTTGCCGTCAATCTTTATATTGCTGTCGCCGCTGCCTGTGCCGTCCAAAAGCTCGTCATAGGTGTTGCCGTCCCAAAATATGCGGAAGCGGTAGCTTGCCGGAGTATAATCCCCCTCTTGGATATTATCTCCGCCGGTAGAATAATAGGTACCCGCTCCCCATATTTCGTAATAGCCCTCCGCATAGCCGACGTTTGCCATCATGCCCGCGCCGGTGTCGCCGGTGCCGTCGGCATGAAAAATCTCCTCGCCGGTTGACGCGTCGTAGAGCGTCATGCCGTAGGGTGAGCTTTCGTGTACGCTGAAATACTCCGGTCCCTCATGTACGGGGTCATAATCGGCAAGATGCAGCGCGTCGCCGTGACCGCGTCCGCTGCACCACAGCACCGAGAAATCATTGTCGAGCGCCAAAGAGCCGCAAATTATCTCATCGCAGCCGTCACCGTCAACATCGCCGACCGCCAAATTATGGTTGCCGTTTCCGGCATAATCGGAAAAGCCGTCGTTATCGGTGTCAAAATCCGCGACCTCGACAAGCCGCTTGTTCACAAGGTTATACGCCGTAGCGGTG
>JAJBTG010000244.1 GCA_020860985.1 Oscillospiraceae bacterium | reverse complement strand
CTCCCCACGGAACGGATTTTCAGCGGCGGGTATGGAGCGAGCTTTTAAAAATCCCTTACGGAGAAACCCGCAGCTATGGGCAGATTGCGGCTTCAATAGGCAACCCGAAGGCGTCCCGCGCGGTCGGATCGGCAAACAACAAAAACCCGATAGCTATCGTTATTCCCTGTCACCGCGTTATCGGTGCCAACGGCTCACTTACGGGATATGCGGGAGGTCTTGACATTAAATCTTTTCTCCTTGAAACAGAAAAAAATTTCAAATGAATATCGGACAATTTATGTATGATTTATAGGAAAGGATGATAACAATGGCGGCAAACGATTTTTCAAAGGGAAGTGTATTGAAAAACATTATTTCTCTTGCGCTCCCGATGACTTTGGCGCAGCTGATAAACATCTTATATAATATAATCGACCGCATATACATAGGCAGGCTCGGTGCGGACGCAACTCTCGCTCTTACGGGACTTGGGGTTTGTCTGCCCGCGATTACGATAGTAACGGCATTCGCCAACCTTGTCGGTATGGGCGGCGCGCCGCTTTTTTCAAT
The DNA here is from genome assembly GCA_020860985.1 of Oscillospiraceae bacterium. GTDB lineage: Bacteria > Bacillota > Clostridia > UBA1381 > UBA1381 > JALEPO01. The sequence goes on along the minus strand of JAJBTG010000244.1, from coordinate 2,490 downwards.
AGAGCGCGGCGCGGGACACGACGACGAAGCGGAAGCTATCCTCGGCAACAGCTTTACAATGCTGCTTGTTTTAAGCGTTATACTTACCGTTTCGGGATTTATCTTTAAAATACCGCTTCTGCGTTTGCTTGGCGCAAGCGATGAAACTCTTCCCTTTGCAAACTCATACCTGAGCATATACCTTTTGGGCAACCTCTTTGTTATGGCAAGCCTGGGGCTTAACAGCTTTATAAACGCTCAGGGCTTCGGAAAAACGGGTATGATGACGGTTATAATCGGAGCCGCTTTGAATATAATCTTAGACCCGATTTTTATATTCGCGCTTGATATGGGCGTGCGCGGCGCAGCGGCAGCTACGGTTATTTCTCAACTTGCCTCGGCGGTATGGACATTTTCATTTTTAACGGGAAAGCGCGCCGTGTTAAAAATACGTCCGAAAAAAATGAAATGCACATTTCGACGCGTTAAAAAAATTACCGTTCTCGGTCTTGCCGGATTTACTATGTCCATAACAAACAGCATTGTACAAATGGCATATAACGTCGGTCTGCAAAAATACGGCGGCGATGTTTATATAGGGGCGATGACCATTATAAATTCCATACGCGAATTTATACATATGCCCATAGCCGGTTTTTCAAACGGCGCTCAACCCGTTATCGGATTCAATTACGGCGCGGGTAAAAACGAAAGAGTTAAAACAGGAATTAAATGGATGTCGGGAATACTTACCGTATATACCCTTTTTGCATGGCTTATGATTTCTCTGTTCCCGAAATTCTTTATCGGAATTTTCAGCAGCGACCCCGAAATTATATATGCCGGAGCGCCCTCCATGCACATATATTTCTTCGGCTTCTTTATGATGGCGCTGCAATCATCGGGACAAAGCACTTTTACGGCGCTCGGAAAATCAAAGCAGGCGATTTTTTTCTCGATTTTCAGAAAGGTAATAATCGTTACGCCGCTTATATTTATACTGCCGCATTGGTTCGGTGTTGACGGAGTTTTTCTTTCCGAACCGATTTCCAATTTTATCGGCGGTGCCGCCTGCTTTATAACCATGCTTATCACGGTTTACCGCAAGCTTTAAATAATACTTTTAAATTCCATGCAATGTAAAAGTAAAGAAAATGCAATATAACTGTTTGCGTTTTATGATATACTATGATATAGACTGTTCGCATAGTGTGTAGACAGCGAAAAAGCCGCAATGGTTTTGCCTGCGGTTTGGGTAGTATTTAAAATTAAAAGAGGTGTGATTTTGAAATTTCAAAATTATTTTAAGGATAAAAAAATAGATATGCCTTTAATAAAGCGTTATGCCGGCAAGCTGAAAAAATCGATAAAGCGCAACGGCATCGGTTTTGCTGCGGCTGCCATCATTATTATTTTGGTAGGATTTACTGTTTTACCGTCCATAGGTAAATGCATAACAAACGGCAGCGAAAACAAATGCTCCTCCAAAATGTATCTTCTTATATCGCAGCTTTCGGAGCATTTGGCGGATGAACCCCAGGGCGGAGAATGGCACGATATGATTTTAAACGGAAAATCAGACGAAGCCTTGGAAATACTTGCACAAGAGGTCCTGGAAAAGAAGGTTTGGAAGATAGACAGCGGCGACTATTATTTTGAAAAATCAGGCGGAGAGCTTGTTCTGCGATGTGTAAAACACAAAAACATCACGGACAGAACCATCTTGATTTCCGGCGCGGAGGATAGCGGGGAAAAAGATCTCGGAACCCTCGGCTGGAACTCAAACACGAACAGAGAAATTAAAGATGTTAAATCGCTCGGCAATGACGCGCTCATTTTAGATGCCGGAGTTGCGGGAAAATACTGTCTTGCCGCATGGCCGTGGCAGGATTTCGTCGAAGAAGCGAAAGCCTCGACGGAAAGCGACACCGTTTTCGATGCCTCAATTATGCTTTATGACGGAATATATTACTACTATCCCGACGGCTTCAGAATAAGAAAGGACGCGCAAAATACAAATCCGTTCAAATATGCCGAGGACCTATTCGACAGCAAGGAGGGCGCGTACTGCATACCGTTTGATACCAATTCGGTATCAACGAGCCGATTCTCGCAGAATAACCACGAAGGCTCGCTTATGGTTGAGGAGGACGGAATTTTTATCTGGCAAACCCAGCCGTCGCGTGAGCTTAGCAAGGGTTGGATAAAGGTTTACTGCCAATATAAGAAATTATAACTAAACGTTGAATGACGAGGCTTCGCCCTTTATTGAACTAAATAAAGCAGACAGAACCGCATGGTTTTGTCTGCTTTGTTTTTGGTACTCAAAGCGTTGACCTTGAATAAAATCATTTTTGCTTTTTCGACAAATTACGTCGGGAGCCTTTTCAATAAGGGGCTTTGCCCCGTCATTCAATGTTTCAGTGGCGGATAGTTGACTTGCTTGCAAATCAACTCCGCCACTGAAAAAAGTAAGTGGAACCCGCCGCCTATAGAGGCGGGGGACATCTT
>JAJBTG010000195.1 GCA_020860985.1 Oscillospiraceae bacterium | reverse complement strand
TCATATTTATTACCGTAGATGCTCGAGCCTTTATATGTTGAGGGATATTTCCCTGCTTTCGTCAATATTTCGTTTTTAAGCTCCAAATAATTGTTCTTATCATATCCCAAACGGCTTGTAAAGGCTTGCCCTTTTGACCAACCTTTTGCATTATTTGAGCTAAACAAATATTCCGTAAATTTTCTGCTGTCGGCTATGGCGGTATCTGCGTTCGGCAGGGCATATTCGGGATGATTTATCAAAGTGTTTTGTCGTGAATAATCAAGCTTCATAAATTTCCACTTCTCACTATCAGTATACTTCAATTCCCGGAATTTGTCAAATGATTTCGGAAGCGTTTTTGTGCCGAGAGTATTGACGTATTTTGTATACTGTGGACCGGCCCGCAAGGGGCGTGTGAGTTAAGCCTTTTATTCAATACATCCGCGCGGCGAATTAGCAAAAAATACTTGACAAGGCAAACAAAAGGTGTTATCCTATACATAGGATAACGAGGCATATAGAATTGCGAGGTGAATTATGAAGATAAACAAAGAGCTGATGAAAGGAAGTACGGCTACGCTTGTCCTTGCTCTTTTGAACAAAGAGGATATGTACGGTTACCGGATAACGCAGGAAATCAAGAAACGCTCGGACAACACCTTTGATATGAAAGAGGGAACATTGTATCCGATGCTCCATTCGCTTGAAAAGGACGGAGCTGTGGAATCATACTGGTTCGATACGGAGGAGGGGCGCAGACGGAAATATTACAAAATTACGAATTCCGGACGCGAGATGCTCAACCTCAAACAAAAGGAATGGAGCTTTTTTATGAATGCTATGAACAGTATTTTGGGAGAAGAATGCTATGGGTGACAGAACAGATGCTTTTTTGGACAGAGTTTGCGGTGAATTAAAGAGAAAGGATAAAATGAGATGAAAAAGAAATTTATATCGCTGCTTTTATCGGCGGCAATGTTTACGGCGGCATACATACCCGCGTTCGCGGCGGTGTCCGACATTCCGTATGAGGACAGACCTCTCACTATTGACACGGCGGCGATTGATGAAAGCCTTAAAACGTTTTATGAGGATTTGGAAAAGGCGGATAATTTAGACAAGGTATTTGAGGATTACAACCTGCTGATGGAGCAATACGGTGACGTGAACGACGCGTGGCTGATTAATTATATGGAAACCGATAAGATAAATTACGATATGGAAAGCAAATATACCGCCGAGGAAATAAGCGATAATTACGATGAAACGGTTACGTACAATGAAAAAATATCCGCGGCGGTCATGTCGATTCTCGACAGCCGCTATGCCGAGGATTTTAAGGAATACTAGGGCGAGGACAGAACAGCCGCGGTAGAAAGCATTGACCTTCAATCGGCAGGCGCGTATAAGGATTTTTATGACAGGTATTACGATTTGCTTGAAAACGACGCCGACGGCACGGAGTTTGCCGCGCTGCTTAAGGAGGTAATCGCGTATTACTCGGCGGACGATGATGAAATTACAGAGGAGGACAGAGCCTATTCGGAGAACGTTTATAACTACTGCGTGAATGTTGCGGAGCCGCATTATTCCTATTTAAACTACTATGTAAACTATGGCACGCATCATGGTCTTGCGGATATAAGTGTGGAGCTCCCATCGACGGATGCTCTTGAAACGCTTTCCTTTGTCGGCGGGATTGATTCGAGATTGCAAGCCGCGTATGAATATATGGTGAGAAACGGTTTGTGCTTTTATGATGACAACATAAATAATTATCTCGGCACAACCTATTCTCTCAGAACCTACGGCGATGCGGGCGTTGTTGTGTCGTACGGCTCCGACTTAATAGGAACGCTTATACATGAGTTCGGTCATTTCCAATGCGACTACGGCGTTGAAAGCACGGGCGAGGAAATATTTTTCGGTGACACTTACTCGGAGCCCCTTAGCGAATATGACTCGCAGGGACTTGAGCTTATAGCAACGGATTACTACGATGAGATTTACGGCGAAAACGCGGACGCGATGAAATTTATAAGAATTGTAACTCTGCTTCAGGGTCTCGGCTACACCGCGGAGCTGACGGCGGCGGAAATGTCGCTTTACAATTCCGACATTTCATCCGTGAGCGATGAGGAAATTGACGAGTATTTGTCGGGTCTTTACGGTGATGATTGGTACGAATTTTGCAGTCAGTATTTTACAAATCCGGGCGGATATATAAAATATTCACTGACAATGTTTGACGTTATTCAGATGTATAATTTATATTTGCAGGATAAGGAAGCGGGGCTTGAAAAATATTTCGAGGGCTGCTCCTATACCGGCGGCACGTATGAGGAGGCGACGGAAAAGCTCGGCTTTATCAGCACGTTTGACGAGAACGCGGCGGAATATTTGAATGAAATTACGTCGGATATTTTTGAATCGGAGTACGGCATAGATTACGAAACCGCGATTGAATATCTTGAAAACGGCACATATTTGGGAAAGGTTTATCCAACAGAGCAAAGGGTGTCGGTAAACGGCGGCGAGCCGCAGACTCTCTGCGCTTACAACAAAGACGGCTATAACTATATAAGAATACGCGACCTTGCCGCGCTTTTAAGCGGCACAAGCGCGCAGTTTGACGTGGAGTATGACGAGGAAAGCTATACGGTGAATATAATTTCCGATAAGCCGTATACGTCCGACGGAACGGAGATGATTTCGGAGGTCACGGCGGTCGAAACGGCGGGTATAAAAGAGTCCGACACGGCGGCGCTCCTGCTTGACGGAGAGGATACCTATTTCGGGCAGGCGATATTCCTTAACGGTTGGAATTGCTACCTGCTGCGCGGCTTGGCTGAAAACGGAATCATAGATATGGACGTGGACTATGACGAGGAAAATAATGTTGTATTAATTACCGCAAAATAGATCGACTGGGACGGTGAGGTCATTGGAGACCTCTCAATTGTCCCTCTTTTTTTATGTGATGATTTAAGTTAAATTTTTTGGAATATGAACCCACCCCTGTCAAGTAGACAGAGTAAATAACAAAAATTTTTTGTACAGC
>JAJBTG010000214.1 GCA_020860985.1 Oscillospiraceae bacterium | reverse complement strand
TATTTAATACTTTATTATTCCATCTCTTAATAATTTCTTCATCCATCTCTGCTAAATTAAAGAATGGTCTTTTATCGTAGCTGATTATGTTCTTGTGTCCAAAATGTAAATCCGAAATAAAAAATGTTCTTAAATTGGATTGCTTCATGATAACTCCTTTCTGCATTTTAATATTAATGTTTATTGTTTGCAAAAATGGCAATGTCTATTTCAATAAGAGAATCGTTGACAAAAATGTACATCGAAAATTAAATAAAGACTTTACACCCCTTGCAAAACAAAAAAAGATATGCTATAATAAGCACAAGCGAAAGATAACGAAAGGGGAAAATAAAAATGAATGATACAAGCGTAACAGTAATTTTAGATTATTTAAAACAGCTTGACGGTAAAATCGACAGTCTAAATGAACAGCTTAACGGCAAAATCGACAGCCTAAATGAACAGCTTAACGGCAAAATCGACAGCCTGAATGAACAGCTTAGCGGCAGAATCGACAGCCTACAGTCTGACGTCAAGGGTTTAAAAACCGATGTCAAAGACATAAAGCAGGATATAAAAGCAATAACAGCACGAGATACTCAATTCCTTGATATGCTCATTGATACACGGCGAAAAATATCATAGCAAACCTACAATATATTCTCCAATTTGAGCTTATAATTCAGCGGCAGATGCTCGAAAAGGAAATCAAGGACGCGTGTTTTTGAAAGCGCGTCCGCCTTTTGTCCTCCGCGCGAAAATTCGGCAAGCTCGGATATATTCATCTCTATTTGATCCATCTCCTCATGGTCGCCAGTAGCGTCGAGCAGGGCGCGCTTACGGTTGAGATACGCCGTAAGCTGCTCTATTTTTAAATCTGCTCCCGCGAAGTCTTCGTCCTTGAGGCATTGTGATACCTCTCTGTTTATACCTCGCAAATCCTCGGAAACCTTTTCAAGATTGTTTGTATAAACAATGCTTCCCGCAACCACCGCCACAGCTATAACTATTGAAATAATAACGCTTTTCATACCCGTTTCTCCGTTTCAAATTTCTCCCCTTTCTTTTGTATATACAACTCACCCTCCGCGTCGAGCGAGGCTATGAAAACCTGTCTGATTTTCTGTATCCCCTGCTTTTTTAGCTCGTCTTTCAGCCACTCTATTGTTTTCCCGCTCCGCTGTATTTCCTCTTTATTGACAGTTCCGTCCGATATAAGCGTGCACGGCAATCCCTCATGACGCGGATTTTTTATCTCCAAATCCTCAACGGTAACGCCGCGCGCCTTGTCCTTGGGAATGACGCTCAGCTTGCCGCTTGTTTCAATAACCGCCACGGCAACGTCGGAAATATCATGGCAGTTATTTAACCTAAGCTCCTCCAAAAGATCGTTAATATTAAACCTCAGCTTGGCAAGCTCCCTTTCGTTTATCCGTCCGTTATAGATTACGATACTTGGCTCACCGGATAAAATACGCCGTATTCTCTTGCTTTTCAAACTCAGATACGACATAAAAACCTCCGCTACTATAAGCGTAAGCACGGGGATAATTCCCGATAAAATAGGTATATCAATCGCCTGCATTGGCACGGACGCGAGGTCGGAAATCATAATCGCCACAACAAGCTCGGACGGCTGCAATTCGCCGAGCTGACGCTTACCCATTATTCTCATAGAAATTATAACCGTTCCGTATAAAATCAATGTTCTTATGACAAGTATCAGCATAATAATCTCCGTTCCCCTCGCGGATAAAGAAGCTACCGCGTTATTTTTACCGTTTTGTTTATTGTTTGCAGTTTTTTACTTTTGATACTCGGCTCCGCCATTTCGCGCAGCTAAAACAAAAGGTGCCGCCGCTCTCGTTTTTTGCGTAATATGTAAAAATATTTCTTTATTATATTGCAAAATATTTCAAATTGAAATATAATATATGAAAAGTACTTTAGGAGGATTCATATGGATATTGCGGACATAAACAAAAAAATTAAACGCGTACTTATTTCCGAGGATGAGATAAAGCAAAAAATAAAGGAAACAGGAAAGCAAATCAGCGACGAATACAGAGGCAAGCCGCTTTTACTGATAAGCGTATTAAAGGGCGCGTTCGTATTTATGAGCGATTTTTGCCGAGCATTGGATATTCCGTGCGAGATAGCGTTTATGTGCGCTCAAAGCTATTACGGCGGAACCTCATCCTCCGGCACGGTCAAGATAACTATGGATGTCGAACAGGACATAAGCAAGTACAACATAATTATAGTCGAGGATATTATAGATACCGGCAGAACACTCAACGATGTGATTAATCTTCTGAAGAAAAGAAATCCTCTGTCCGTTAAGGTTATAACTCTTTTGGACAAGCCAAGCAGAAGAAGCATTGAATTGCAGGCGGATATTTCTTTGTTTACAATCCCCGATTTGTTTGTTATAGGCTACGGACTGGACTGCGGCGAATACTACCGCAATCTTCCGTACATCGCGGAATACAGCGAGTGTGATTAACTTCCCTGCCCCGTGCGCAGGCCTTAAAGCAAACACTGTACGTTATCTCGGGCGCGGCAGATGCCGCCGCCCGAAAGAGCCTTAATTTTGGCAAGCCCCAAACCGATATTTAAAGATTAGCCTTTAAAAATTCTTTAACGGCGTTCGCCGCCTCCGCCTCGTCCCTACCCTCGGCTGTCACGGTTATCGTTTCACCCGTTTTTATGCCGAGTCCCATGACGGAAAAAATTTTTTTCGCGTCGCCGGTTTTGCCGTCCTTTTCTATTGTGATTTGCGAATCGTATTCCGCGGCTTTTTTAACAAGAAGTCCCGCCGGTCTTGCGTGTATGCCCAGAGGGTCCGTAACGGTATAATTAAATTTTTCCATAGTAGTTGTTCTCCTTTTTGATGAGAATATTTTTTACAAGATTAGTCTTGTAACTTTTATCGAAAATTATTCCCGATTTTTTTGGGGATTTAAATTGCAGAAAAATTACATCGTGGCAAGCAAAAAGGACCTCGTTTTTTCGAGATTGAACCCACCCCTGTCAAGTAGACAGAGTAAATAACAAAAATTTTTTGTACAG
>JAJBTG010000249.1:2131-3064 GCA_020860985.1 Oscillospiraceae bacterium | reverse complement strand
GGAATATACAAGCGAGGATGAGAATATTTTCAAAAACGCGGCAATGTCGCCGCTCTCGACCTTTTCCATCGACACCGATACGGCATCGTATTCAAATATGAGAAGATTCATTATAAACGGTAGAGTTCCCGAAACGGGTTCGATACGCAGCGAGGGGCTTATAAATTATTTCGATTATGACTTGCCGCAGCCGGAGGACGGTCAGCCGTTTTCGATAACAACCGAGGTTGGAGAATGTCCGTGGAATTCGGAAAATCAGCTTGCGATGATTTCCGTACAGGGCGAGGAAATAATGGAGCGTTCGCCGCAAAATCTTGTTCTGCTGCTCGATATATCGGGTTCGATGTCGGCTCCGAACAAGCTGCCGCTCGTTAAAAAATCAATGGAGCTTTTGCTAAATGAGCTTGACGAGCGCGACACGATTTCAATCGTAACATACGCGAACGGAGCCAATGTATTGGTTGACGGCGTAAACGCTTCATGGAGCGATGAAATCATGGCGGTTTTGAATCTGCTCAGTGCGTCGGGAGGAACAAACGGCAGCGGCGGGTTGGAGATGGCATATGCGCAGCTTGAGAAAAATTTGATTGACGGCAATAACAGAATCATCCTTTGTACTGACGGCGATTTTAATATAGGTCCGTCGTCAACCGCCGAGCTTGAGAAGCTGGTTACCGAGAAGCGCGACAAGGGAATATTTATAAGCGTACTCGGCTTCGGCATGGGAAATTATAAGGACAACCGTATGGAAATAATGGCTGATAAGGGCAACGGCAGCTATTATTATATTGACAGTATGCGCGAGGCGAAAAAAATATTTGTCGATGAAATGACAAAAACGCTTTATACAATTTCGCAGGATGTGAAAATTCAGGTTGAATTTAACCCCTCGGCGGTGAGCCGATACCGACTTGTAGGCTATGAGAACAGGAC
>JAJBTG010000249.1:0-2121 GCA_020860985.1 Oscillospiraceae bacterium | reverse complement strand
CAACGAGGATTTCGCCGATGATACAAAGGACGCGGGGGAGCTTGGAGCGGGCGCGTCGGTCACGGCGTTTTATGAAATTGTTCCGGCAGATTCGCAAAGTGCCGCCGAGGAGAGTGCTGAGCTTCGCTATCAGACCTCCGAGTATAAGGACAGCGATGAAATAATGTGTGTAAGTCTGCGCTATAAGGAGCCGCAGGGTACGGAAAGCAAGCTTATAGAGCATCCCGTTTCCGAGATAATGGAAAGCACAAGCGATAATTTCCGTTTCGCGGCGGCAGCGGCGGAGCTGGGCATGATTTTAAACGACAGCGAGTATAAAGGAACCGCCGATTACAGCAGCGTTTTGGAGCTTGCCAAGAGCGCGCGCGGAGAGGACAGCTTCGGAATAAGGACGGAATTTATACAGCTTGTGGATTTGCTTCGTTATATTGACAGATAGCGGAGACGGTATGTCAAGAGAGCGCCCAAGCGCTCTCTTGACACATTCGGCGCTATGTGTTAAAATAATCGTAAATTACGAAAGGATTATAAAATAATGAACATACACAACGCCTCAATAACCGTTTCGGCGGTGAATCCGAAGCAGTACCCCTCCGACGGACTTAGAGAATTTGCCTTTGCGGGCAGGTCGAATGTGGGGAAATCCTCGCTTATCAATAAGCTTTTGAATAGGAAATCTCTTGCGAGAGTTTCGGGTACTCCGGGTAAAACCACAACCATTAACTTCTATAATATAGATGATACGATTTACCTTGTTGACCTTCCCGGCTACGGCTACGCGCAGCGCTCAAAGTCGGAAACAGAAAAATGGGGGAGGATGATGGAGGATTATCTCGCGAACCGCGCACCCCTGGTTCAGACTATTCTGCTTGTGGACGGACGGCACAAGCCGTCTAAGGACGATATTACAATGGCGGACTGGATTCGGCATTATCACGACAGACTGATTGTTGTCGCTACAAAGTTTGACAAGCTGAAAAAAAGCGAGATAGAGCCTAATCTTGAGCTTATATGGGACACCCTCGAAATGGGCGAGGATGATATTCTTGTTCCGTTTTCAACAAAGGACGACGAGGGAAAGTGTTCCGTATGGGATATGATAGAAATGATGCTCCTTCCCGAGTACGGCGGGGAGGAATAAAAAAAGGAACCGAGCGTTCGCTCGTGCCGGAATTAACGGCATTGGCGTGATTGCTCGGTTTCTTTTTTACCGTCATGAGTTTGACGGTGAAATTAAATATTGAGTTATTTAAAATTTATTCGGGGAATGGTTTTGACCCTTTACTTGATTTGCAGTCGTATCTTATCCGCTACCATGGCGATGAATTCCGAGTTTGTCGGCTTACCCTTGCTGATATTAATGGTGTAACCGAAAATATCATTTATGGTTTTTGAATTTCCTCTGCCCCATGCCACCTCTATAGAGTGGCGGATGGCGCGTTCGACGCGGCTTGCGGTAGTTCCGTATGCCTTTGCGATTTCGGGATAAAGCTGTTTGGTGATATAATGGAGCAAGTCCATATTCTCAACCACCATGATAATTGCCGTTCTGATGTATTGATACCCCTTAATGTGAGCGGGAATACCAAGCTCATGTACAAATTCCGTTACCAGCTTTTCGAGATCGACGTCCTTCTTACCCGAATTATCGGTAATTTCGGACGGCACGGCGGCTCTGCGCGCAGGCGCTTTTTCGATGTCAAGGATTGTTTCGTAAACACTTTCGGGCGATTAAGGCTTTAAAAGGTAATGCGCCGCACCGTAGTTCAGTGCGTCCATTATTATTTGCTCGGACGCCCATACGGATAATACGATAATCGAAGGTCTTTTCTCTAAATGAATGTTTTGCAAATGCTTCAGAACCTGCAATCCGTCAAGCTTTGGCATAATTAAGTCAAGAATAACCACATCGGGCTGAGTTTCTTGTATAAGATCAACAGCCTCCTTGCCGTCATAAGCCTCTGCACAGACCGATATATCGTCCCGGCTCCTCAGGAATTCCGAAATCTCCTTTACGGATTCTTTGTTGTCGTCTGCAATCAGTAAAGATATTTTTTTGGTAATTAAAGATCCCCATATCATATATTTTTTTATTTGCCTAGGAACTTTTTTATATAAAGA
>JAJBTG010000132.1 GCA_020860985.1 Oscillospiraceae bacterium | reverse complement strand
CTTTCAAATATATTTTTGCTTAAAACTAATCAAAATTTGCTGTATACGCCTTGAACAGAACGATGAAATATGATATGATAAATACGGGTGATTTAAATGATTTACGAAAAGGAATGGGAAAATCCCAACTATAAGTTTCTTTCCTATAAAACAGAGGATTTGAATTGGTATATTCACTTTCACGAATCCTTTGAAATTTGCTACGTCACGGACGGCGAGATTAATATAACGATAGGCAATACCGATTATTTTTTGAAAAAGGGTGATTCGGTTATAATTTTTCCGCACCAGCTGCATAAATACGAAACAAAGGATTTTTCGAGATTACATATAATAACCTTTATGTCGGAGATTGTGCCGCAGTTTGCCGAGGCATATAAAAATATGCTGCCGAAGGACAGCCTTTTTCTGTCCATGGACAAATACAGCGCCGGACTTTATCCGAGCAATATATTTATGCAAAAGGGACTTATTTATTCGATAATGGGCAGCTTTACGGAGGGCAGGGAATTTGAGGAATTTTCATCGAATAAGGAGGACAGGCTTTTAATAAAAGCGTTAAAGTTTATCGAAAAAAATTATGCGGGCGAATGCTCGTTAAAAGCCGCCGCGGAGGAGCTGTCATACGGGTATTATCACTTGTCCCGCACCTTTAAGCGCCTGATGCAAATGAGCTACAATGAGTATCTGAACCGATACCGCATAAATCGGGCAGTGTACCTTTTAAGCGCGGGAAACAAAATGCGAATACAGGACATTGCGCTTTCCTGCGGTTATGAAAGCCTGTGCAGCTTTAACCGAAACTTTAAGGATTTCACCGGCGTTACACCGCGTGAAATGATTGCGAGAAAATAGTTTAAATTTGCGTTTGAGCCGCGGATAATACAACTATTTTGCTAATCGGCGAATGTTGAAAATTTTTTAACCATATGTGGACAAACGGCGCTCAATATGATATAATGGCGTTATGAGAATAGCAAAAGAAATAGAGGGACGTCAATGTCCCGAATGCGGAGAAACAAAAAATCAGGTGAACGCGGGAAAGAATCGTTCGGGAACTCAGAGGTGCTTTTGCAAGGATTGCAAAAAATACTACACGCTCAACCCGAAAACGAGGGAGTACCCCGAAGATGTTCGCCGTCAGGCAATAAAGACATACTATGACGGAGCAAGCGGACGAAGCGTCGGAAAGGCAATCGGCCTCAGCAAGGCGAATGTGTATAACTGGATGAGAAAAGGCGGCTCCGATTCCGAAAATAACTAGCATGTATCAATGCTGCACGGACAGTATTTGTCGGCGGTAATGCAGAAATTCATATGCATCGTAATATGCGCCATGTGTCCACGCCTCCAAATCTTTTTAATTGACTTTTATTTAAAAGCGTGTTATAATATTTTCTAAATAATAGCGGTGCAGTATCCTAGTCGGTACAGCTTTTCGGAAAGCGGGCCTAAAAATCCGCCAAATGGCACATCGATGAAGTTTCTGGTGTTTTGCTTTGAACGCCCAGTTCGGGGCTGATGCTGGGAGTTAAGGTTTAGGGGCGGCTTTCAACGGCATGAAAGCCTCACCCCCTTTTCCGTGGAGGCCTGTGACTGTGGCGGCCCATACCTCCTAAGGGAGCAAGTCGTTACGGCATAGGGGAAAACCTGTTTCGCGGTTAGTAATCCAAGCTCTCACAAGGGGCTTGACATGAATGCTGTGGGCAGCGTAGCCAGCCTTGAGTGGATATGGCGGATACACGATCCGGACATTCTTATGGTTAGGCCAAATCTAAGTATGTTATTGCGTGTTGAAACCATATCTGCAAAAGAGGATACGGGAAGTATTGGCTGTTTGGGAAAACTTCTAGGCTGTCGTAATTGGATGAACAGGGGATTGCAGTGCGGACTGAGTGGCAGTCCGGCAACTATATGTGTGAGTCTTTAATGGGAAACCGCTTCTTCGGCGACGATAAAGCAGACTCTCGGGAAAGCCTGCCGGACCTAAGCCGCAAACTTTACTCTGTTCATTACCCTATTATTCCATATTGGATAAATTAAATCAGGCTTACGCCTTACAAATAAGGATGGAGGTTGCCTACAAAAATGAATTTCATTTGAGGTTGGCACCTCAAGCACCCAAAAACAAAACAGACAAAACCGCAGAGGTTTTGCCTGCAATCTGAAGGAGAGATATTAGTTTGGATAAATCCGACGTACCGCGACGAAAAAAATTTAAGATGCCTAAACCCAACTTAAATGTTTCCACATCGTACAAATGGACGGCAATCGTATTGATTCTGTCATTTGCACTTTCGGTATTTTTCAGCTTTGTAACTTCCGCCGCGATGGAATCGCTGGAGATAGGTTTCGCGTTTATTTTGCTTTTGGTTATAATCGCTGTCAATATACTGTTCGATATGATTGGCACCGCCGTTCAATCCGCGGAGGAAAAGCCGTTTCATTCACTCTCTTCCAGAAAGGTTCCCGGCGCAAGAGAAAGCATTTCCGTAATTCGCCACGCTCCGCAGCTTGCGAATATGTGCTGCGACGTAATAGGCGATATTGCCGGTATTATTTCCGGCGCTACGACTGCGCTAATCGTCGCGGAGCTTGTTGCAATGTTTAATCTCAAGGGAATGCTGCCGAGCCTTATTCTTACGGGACTTGTCGGCGCTCTTACGATAGGCCGAAAGGCGCTGTCGAAGGGGATTTCACTGCAGAACGGCAACACACTCGAATTTAGGGGTCGGAAAAGAATGTACTTTTTTCAGCACTTAAAAAAATAGCAACGAGGCTTTGGTGATGGATAAACTTTTAGATAAAATTGAATCACCCGATGATTTGAAAAAATTGAATACAGCCGAGCTTCCGCGCCTTTGCACGGAAATTCGCGAATTTTTGATTGACAGTGTATCAAAAACCGGCGGTCATCTCGCCTCCAATCTCGGAGTTGTTGAGCTTACCGTTGCTTTGCACACTGTTTTTGACGTTAATGATGATAAAATAATTTTTGATGTGGGACATCAATCCTACGTCCATAAAATCCTGACGGGCAGGCGCGGGGATTTCAACACCCTCCGTCAATT
>JAJBTG010000175.1 GCA_020860985.1 Oscillospiraceae bacterium | reverse complement strand
ACCGCACGAGCAATTGCCGGAGCATTTCTTACCGGGAGCCGAAACAGCCGCGCCGCCCGTCATTTCCTTCAGAACCTGCTGAACCAATGAAGCGATTTCATTTTCATTTATAGTCAAGATTAATCAACTCCTTTTTATGTAAATTTTTTATCAAACAATATTAAGAGCGTCCGAAAGCACGCAGCGTCTTTGACGCGTAAAGCTTCTCGGAGAGGTGATGCCCTCGCCCGTCGGACCCGCGATAGTGAACGTTGTCCAACCCTCGGCGTTAAATCCGATACCCGCGTATGACGGAGCGTTCTTTACAAATATCGTCGTGCAGATTGCCTTTGCGTACTGAGTCATGTGGTCAACATTCTTTGAGTGCAGATGCGCGCTGTGACGGTTGCCGTGCTCAGCCTTAACAGCCATTTCGACAGCCTCGTCAAACGAGTCAACTCTTACAATCGGAAGAATCGGCATCATAAGCTCCGTCTGAACGAATGCCTGAGAGAACTCCGTTTCGCAGATTATACATCTTACATCGTCCTTAGCCTGAATACCAATCTGCGCAAGAATCTTCTTCGCGTCGCGTCCTACCCAGTCCTTATTGATAACCCTCTTGGGCTTGTCGCCCTCCTTTTTGGGCTTCGACCATACGAGAACCACATCCTCAAGCTGCTTAACCTGCTGCTCGTTTATAAGATACGCGCCGTTTTTAATCATATGATGAATCAATTCATCGGCAACGTTTCTCATTACGAAGCATTCCTTTTCCGCGATACACGGAAGATTGTTATCGAATGTGCAGCCGTCTATAATGTCCTTACCCGCCTTAGGAATATCCGCCGTATCATCGACAATAACGGGAGGATTACCCGCGCCGGCGCCGATTGCTTTCTTTCCGCTTGAAAGGAGCATTCTTACAACTCCCGGTCCGCCCGTTGCAACGAGCATTCTTACCGACGGATCATTTACCATTTTATTTGAGGTTTCCATTGTCGGATTTGCAACGGTCGCGACTATATTCTCCGGACCTCCGGCAGCTAAAACCGCTCTGTTTACAAGATCAACGGCATACGCCGATATTCTCTTTGCGTGCGGATGCGGGTTGAACAAAACTCCGTTGCCGCCCGCAAGCATACAAATACTGTTGCATATTACGGTACAGCTTGGATTCGTTGACGGAGTAATCGCTCCGATAATTCCGAACGGAGCCATCTCAACAAGCGTAAGACCTCTGTCGCCGGAAAACGCGCGCGTTTCCAAATCCGAGGTGCCGAGCGTCTTGTCCGCTACAAGATGATGCTTTAAAATCTTGTGATACACATTACCCATTTTTGTGTCCTCAACGGCAAGCTTTGCCATTGGCTCCGCCTCCTCATGGGTTAAGCGTCTGATTTCTTTTATGATATTTTCTCTTTGCTCTTTGTTGTACTGTCTGAAAACAGTGTAAGCCTTGTTACAAGCCGCTATGGCTTCCTCCATAGTATCAAAAACGCCTAACTGCTTTCTCGGCGGCTTTACGTCATACGCCGACAGATCCATTCCGGACAGCACGTTTTTGACTATTTCGCTTACTTTTTTTTCATCTACCATGAAACTTCCCAACCTCCTTTATTTTATTCTCGCTCGGAAATATCTCTCCCCGAGCCTTGAAAGAAGTATATCCTGTTCCTTTGTTCCTCCCGAAACTCCGACCGCGCCGAACAGCCTCTTCCCTTTCATAAGGGGTTCTCCCCCTCCGAGAAGAAGTATGCCATTTCCGTTTGTGAAACCGTCAAGGCTTCCTCCGCGCGATTCCCTCAACGCCGCATCCGTCGGCATTTTCAGTGCGGCGGCGGTGTAAGCCTTATCCTGAGCCGCTCTGACGCTTGCTATATAGCTGTCGTCCATCGCGTGCAGCAAAACAAGATTCGTGCCCTCGTTTACGACCGCCGTCACAACGCTTACGCCAAGCTGCTCCGCCGCCTTTTCAACGGCGTATGCTATTTCCTTTGCGAGGGACAGCGTGAGGCTGTCGTATTCGGGCAGGGATTTTATTTTATCGGTTTTCTCCGGCGCTTTAACCGCGGCGGGAGATTTTTCGGAACTCTTTTTTATATGTATGTTTTTTGCAGGAGGCGCCGCTTGCATATTTTTCGCAACCGCATCAAGCATTTCATCTATTGATTTCAATGTCCATGTCCTCCGTTATACAGCTATTACTTATTGTACTGCTCCAAAACCTTTTTTGTTACCTCTGCAACAAGGCTCTCAAGGTCCTTATCCGACGATTTCGGAGTCGGGCAAACCTGCGACGGCAGCGGCTGGAAACCGTGATATGCCGCTGAGGATTCAACTCCGTACTTTTCATTCGCTTCCGTCGGCGACATCGAGCAGGTATCATCACCCGCATAGCAGCCGGGGCAAAGCTTTTCCATCGGGTGCTTACCCGGAACGCCGAATTCTTTTCTCAATTCAACGAGCTTCTTAACCTCGCCGCAAGGGATTTCCTTTTCTCCGCCGAGAAGTCTTGCATACATAAGAAGCTTAGCGTAGAATTCTGTTGATTCCATTCTGAAGAACGCCGTGTTCAGGTCGCAGCCGAATGAAAGTGCGCCGTGGTTTGCAAGCAGAACCGCGTCATAATCCTGAAGATAAGGCTCGATTGACTCCGGAATTTCCATAGTTGACGGCGTGCCGTACTGAGCAATCGGAACAGCACCGAGGAATATAATAGCCTCCGGCATAATCAGCTTGTCAAGCGCGATGCCCGC
Source organism: Oscillospiraceae bacterium (assembly GCA_020860985.1). Taxonomy (GTDB): domain Bacteria; phylum Bacillota; class Clostridia; order UBA1381; family UBA1381; genus JALEPO01. Next base: position 346 of record JAJBTG010000175.1, on the reverse strand, counting down.
GATAGCAAACGCCGTTGCAATCGGAGGATGAGCGTGAACAACCGACTTAACGTCAGGTCTTTGCTGATAAACCTTTAAGTGCATTTTAAACTCGGACGAAGGCTTCCACGGACCGTTTGCTTCCTTTAGCTTACCCTGTCCGTCAACCTTACAAATCATTTCGGGAGTCATAAAACCCTTTGATACGCCTGTCGGCGTTACATAGTAGGTATCATCGTCTATTTTAACGGAGAAGTTACCGTCGTTTGCGGCAACGAAACCGTCATTGTAGATTCTTCTACCAATTTCGCATAGTTCTTTTTTGATTTCATAATCAGTTTTGAACATTGCTTTCCCTCTTTTCTTT
>JAJBTG010000166.1 GCA_020860985.1 Oscillospiraceae bacterium | reverse complement strand
GAACAAATGAAGGTTGGAGAATATTTAAAGGAAGTATTGCAGTCGAAAGATATTTCTGTGGCGGAATTATCAAGGATGCTGGAGCTGACAAGCAGGAATGAGCTATACCGGTTATTCAGCGGTTATCACAGCTATGAAAAGCAAAAGCGATTGATCGATGCCATAATCGAGCGGGTGGATTTTTCAACGGCGGAAAAGAAAAGACTGTACGATTTGTTGAAGAAAAGTAAGGACGGCGAGTTTGCGCTTGAGGTTAAAAGAATATTAAACTATATATACGTGTCGAATATAAGAGGAATTACCGTGCGCTGCAATGACGTTAAAAGAAAATTGTCGGCGGCGGTAAATACCCGCAAGGGCGAAAAAATAATTATCGCGTCGGGAATCAGAAACGAGCGTATTATACAGGATATGTATGACATTCTTAAGAAAAACCCGACTCAAGTGCTGTATAAATATCAAATCTTTGCGCAAAGCGAGCCGCTGTCCGCATATGAGTTTTTGGCGCTTATAAAGCTGTCGGTATTTCCGGGGTACACTCCGTTGGAATCCGACGGGAGTCTGCCCTCAGGGTTGTACATAATCGGCACGGAAAACGGAGCGGCTTATTTACAAATGCTGGGGTTAATTAAGGACGGAGAGCCTGTTTTGATTGAAACAAATATAAGCAATGAAATGTATCAATATCTGATTGAAAAGAATCAAAAAATACAAAGCGGGTGCAGGGCGATAAAAGAAACAATCGGCCGTGTGCCGGATTATATGCAGATTCTCGGCGATGTTCTTGAAATAGATAAGGGCGATGTCGTTTCAAGTGAGGGTACATTGTGCTTCGGATATTTGCCGGCGGAAATACTTTGCGAAATGTTTGAGCAAATAAACTTTTTCGGCTTTCCGAAAGAGCATCCGTATCCGCAGGAGCTTATGCGCCTTGTCCGCGACAGAGAAGCGAGACTTCACAGTGCAGGAAGCAGGAGCATGATTTTTGACGAGAAAAATGTTAAAAATATGCTGCTCACAGGTATTTCGGTTGACCACTTGGACGGGTTCCCGCCGATGACGGTCGAGTAGAGGGCGAGGAGCTTTCGGTATCTTATCGAATATTCAAAGCAGCATCCGGAGAGTATTCGATTTAGAATGCTAAAGGAGGGCACTGTTGAATATCCTTACGCGTATGAAAAGGGCAGAATGCTGTATATCTACCGCACAAACGCGAGCGATACAGGCGATTCCGTTATTATGCTTACAAACAAGAATGTGAATGAGGTTATGACTATTTTCACGGACTATATATGGGAAACCCGCACCACCTCCGATGAGGAAACCGTTGCGGAGTTGGAAAAAATGATGAAGTCGTGCTTGGGTATGTGAAAAAAAGGATGGGGAAATTTTAAGCTTGATGTTGTGCATATCTATAATCCTTTGCGGCGCAGCGGATGTTTTTGAGGAGATAAGATTTAAATCGGAGCAACACTTCTGCTAAGCTTGTTTATAGCAGAGCCTGCGACTGATTGCAGCCTCCGCAGGGTTTCAGCGGGAGATTATAACTCCCGCTGAAAACCGAACTGCCCCAATTTATACGGCACATATATTGAAAATTCAATAAGGGGCTTTGCCCCGTCATTCAACGTTTCAGTGGCGGATAGTTGACTTGCTTGCAAATCAACTCCGCCACTGCAAAAAGTAAGTGGAACCCGCCGCCTATAGAGGCGGGGGACATCTTACTTTTAGTTATACTCGGTAAAAATTAAAAATGGAGGGAAAATTATATGAAAATGACGTTCCGTATTTCCGCGCTGTCCGACGTTGGGCTTGTGCGGAAAAATAATGAGGACAATTTATTTGTTCCGGGATGGCCGCTGAAAAATAAATCGGACTCGTATTATGAGCGATATGACGGCTTTTCCGCGGACAGAGCATTTATATGCGTATACGACGGAATGGGCGGACACAGCTCGGGTGAGGTTGCTTCCTATATGGCGGCAAGCGAGGTTAAGGCGCGTTACAGGCGGTTTGTAAACAGAGATGTTAAAAACAAAAAAAATATAACTTCGCGGATGAACAAGCTAATATCACAGACAAACGATGAAATTTATTATAGCGCCGAGAGTAATCCGGATTTGCACACTATGGGAACAACGCTTACAGGAATATATTTCCTCAACGGGTGCGCGTATTACGTAAACATCGGCGACAGCCGCAGCTATGTTTTAAACGGCAGGAAACTAATCCAGCTTTCTAACGACCATGCCGATCCTATGACTAAAAACGCGCTTACGCGCTTTTTGGGAATGTCTTCCGAATACGGAAATGTCGTACCTGACGTAGCGTTTGTACCATCAAAAATAGGCACCTCGCGCAGGTACTTGCTATGCTCGGACGGACTTACCGATATGCTCGACGATAAGAGCATAGAAAGAATACTGCTTGAGTACAACGACGGTATGGACGCGGCAAATCAGCTGATTGACGAAGCAAAAAAACGCGGCGGCAGGGATAATATAACCGCCGTTATAATAGACGTAAAGCCGAAAAGCAAAATAGCGAGAGCGGCGAAAAACAGAGTTCTGACGGGTTGCATAGCGGCAGCACTGATTTTGGGTGCGGCGGGAACGGCAGCATATAAGTTCAAGCCGGAGCCGCATCCGGGAACGAGTATTAGCGAAATGAAAAATGAAATTAAAAACGCAGAAAATTTCAGAGAACTAAAAGACGCAATAGATAATGGTATTAAAGCTGAGGTAGCAAACAAGGATGATCTTAAATACTATTGTACAACGGTCGACGAATCGGACTCGGAGGTACAACGGGCAAACGAGAATTTAAAAAACAGCATAGATGACTATAGAAACAAAATAATGGCGTTCAGAGATGAATTCAATAATATAGTTGATTCAGACAAGGAAGACGATGAAAAATATAATGAGCTTCAAACCTTGTCTAAAGATAATCTTATGACTGAAATGGTTAATGCGGGCGAGGAATGCGAAAAGAAAAAGCAGGAGGTTGAGAATGCTTTAGATGCGTGGCAGGCACGTCAGGATGAGGAGGATGAAAAGCAAAAGCAGTCGGAAACAAGCGGCAG
>JAJBTG010000134.1:678-3113 GCA_020860985.1 Oscillospiraceae bacterium | reverse complement strand
CTCTGCTCAACTAACGCGAGTGCATTCGATGAGTTCAACGAAAAGCCCGCGCCGTATGATTATGTAAAAAATGCGTGGGACAGAACATACCGTTGGCTTGTGCGCTGTACGGCGGAAATGAAGCGCCTTAATTCGCTCGACGATACGATTAACAGGGAGCAAATGCTCTTCGGAATAAATCAGGGTGGAATCTACGACGATTTACGAATCGAGCATATGAAGCAGATTGCCAAGCTTGACCTGCCCGGCTACGCTATAGGAGGATTGGCGGTGGGCGAAAGTCATGAGGAAATGTATCATATTCTCAATGTTGTTCTTCCGTTTGCGCCGGAGGACAGACCGCGCTATCTTATGGGCGTCGGAACGCCGTCGAACATCATAGAATCGGTAGCGCGCGGAATAGATTTTTTTGACTGTGTAATGGCATCGAGAAACGCGCGCCACGCGTTCATTTTTACGCGCAACGGCACGATGAATTTGATGAATCAAAAATATGAGCTTGATACGCGTCCGATTGATGAGGAGTGTAATTGTCCGGCGTGCAGGAATTATTCCCGCGCTTATTTGAGGCATTTGTTTAAAGCAAAGGAAATGCTCGGAATGAGATTATGCGTTCTGCATAATTTATATTTCTACAATGAGCTTATGGAAAGAATAAGGCTTGCTATCGAGGAGGATCGTTTTGAGCAGTTCAGACAGGAAAATGTTGAAAAGCTTGCAAGAAGAATGTAAAATGACTGTCGGCATAATTGCCGACAGTCATTATTTTATCTGTTTAAATCATAACAACCAAAAGAGCCATGTCTTGTTGAGCGGAGCGGCAAGCTCCCGGTAATTATTCTACGGTTACCGATTTTGCGAGGTTTCTCGGCTTATCAATATCGCATCCCTTGAGAGAAGCCATGTAATAACCGAACAGCTGCAACGGTATAACCGTAAGCGACGGCAGAAGCATTTCATGGATTGTGGGAATCTTTACAACGTAATCCGCCACATCCTCCATATTGGTATGCTCAGTTGTTGTAACTCCCATAACAACCGCGCCGCGCGCCTTTACTTCCTTAACATTTGATACCGTTTTATCGAAAAGCTCACGTCCGGTAGCAAGCGCGATAACAAGAGTTCCGTCCTCTATAAGAGAGATTGTGCCATGCTTAAGCTCGCCGGCGGCGTACGCCGCGGAATGAATGTAGGAAATTTCCTTTAATTTAAGAGAACCCTCAAGTGAAACAGCATAGTCGAGATTTCTTCCTATAAAGAATATCGAATGGCAGTTATAGAATTTTGAGGCAAGGTATTGAACGTCCTCCTTTGATTTTAAGATTTCGGCAACCTTATCGGGAAGCGCTTCAATATCGTTTACCAGTCTTGCGTATTCGCCGGATGTCAGCATACCGAGCTTTTCAGCCATATATGTTGAGATAAGATACATAACGGCAAGCTGTGTGCTGTATGCTTTGGTTGTGGCAACGGCAATTTCGGGTCCCGCCCATGTGTATATAACATCGTCCGACGCGTTGGCAATCGCGCTTCCGACTACGTTTACAATTGAAAGAATACGCGCGCCGTGATCCTTTGCTTCACGAAGTGCCGCAAGAGTATCCGCCGTTTCTCCCGATTGACTTATTACAATAACAAGGTCGTTTTTACCCACAATCGGGTCGCAGTAGCGAAATTCGGAGGCAACCTGAACCTCAACCGGAATGCGGCACATCTTTTCAATCAGATATTTTCCTACAACTCCGACATGATATGCGCTTCCGCAGGCAACGATGTATATTTTATTTATATTTTTAATATCCCGAGCGGTAAGCGAAATATCATCCAGGACAATTCTGCCGTCCTTAATTCTCGGACTTATTGTGTTCTGCAAGGCTTTCGGCTGCTCCTCGATTTCCTTCATCATAAAATGCTCGTAGCCGCCCTTTTCCGCCGCGCTTACATCCCAGTCAACGGTAAAGACATCCTTTTTAACCTCTTCCTTATCGGTGTTGTAAACCTTAACGCTGTCCTTCTGCAAAACAACAATCTCATTATCCTCGAGATAATAGATATTGCGCGTATGCTTTAGGATGGCGGTAACATCGGAGGCGATAAAGTTCTCATTTTCGCCCAGACCGACAATCATGGGACTTGCCTTGCGAACCGCGATAAAACGGTCGGGATAATCGGAGCATAGAACCCCGAGAGCATATGAGCCTTCAACTCGGTTTATGACCTTAATCATAGCGTCGATAATATTCCCGTTGTAGTAATGCTCGAAAAGGTGAGCTATGACCTCGGTATCCGTTTCGGAAATAAATTCAACTCCGCTGTCGGCAAGCTTCTTTTTAAGCGAAATATAATTCTCGATAATGCCGTTGTGAACAACCGCGAAACGTCCCGAATTTGAAAGGTGCGGATGAGAATTGACATCCGAAGGCTCGCCGTGGGTT
>JAJBTG010000134.1:0-668 GCA_020860985.1 Oscillospiraceae bacterium | reverse complement strand
TGTTCCCTTGATTTTATTTCCGCCATCGGTCTTTTCCGAGAGGACGGAAAGACGACCCTTAGCCTTTGCGACCTCTATATGATTATCATTAAAAAGCGCGATTCCCGCACTGTCGTAGCCGCGGTATTCAAGCTTGGAAAGTCCTTCAAGAAGAATCGGAGCCGCTTGATTTTCACCTATATATCCAACTATACCACACATAAATTAAACCTCCTAAAAATTTTCGATAAAGTTCCGTTCCCGATTAATCGGGATTCGCCCTCAATGGAGCGGGGAACGTAATTATTCGGCAATATCCCAAAACTATGCGGTAAACCGCCGAATATCCTATACTTATATATAATAAATTATATACTATTTAATTTATTTTTTCAATGCTTTTTTATTATAAACGCGGTTTTTGGTTAAATATATACAAAGAAAACGCGCGGCGAAGCAAACACTTGTGGATATATTCGGTAAATTTTACGAAAGGAAAGTGAATATATATATTATGGTGTATGAGCAAGGAGGCGAATTATGAATAAAATAAGCAATTCCGTGTTTTCGGCGGAGAAAAATTCTCCCGAAAAATCTCAAAAAAAAACGGAGTAGGAATTAATTAACATAATCGTCAAACAGCTTATCAGGCATTTGAGGTGAGCGGAATGGATAAAAAGGTATTAATT
>JAJBTG010000037.1 GCA_020860985.1 Oscillospiraceae bacterium | reverse complement strand
GGTTGTCGAATCAGACGGCAGAAAGCTGCTTATTGTTTCATATAAATTCACAAACAAATCCGATTCCGACGAAAGCTTTACATCGATGATGAAGTCGGCGGCGTATCAAGACGGAATGGAGCTTAATCATGCGGTTGTAACCGGTGATATTGAGGGTTATGAGCCGGATTCCACCGCGGAGAAAATTGCCTCGGGCAAAACAATAAATGTTCAGGAGGCATATGTTCTCGCAAGCGAGGAGGCTTCCGTAGAGGTTACGGTGCAGGAATTCCATTCCGAATCCGGTGAAGGAGTTATAAAAGAATTTAAATTGCAGTAACAAAATAGAACCGAGAGGACATTAAGTCCTCTCGGTTTTGCATTGCAGGCAAAATTGTGGTTTTGTCTGCTTTATTTTTGGTTGAGCCGATTTCGGTTTTGACCTTGTTATCTTTGGGAATCTATATAATCAGTCCAAAATGGGCTGTAATTGTTTATCTTCAAAAGCCGCCTCAATCGCATCGGAAAGCTTTGAAAAATCCGCGACGAGTGAGTTTGGCTTTTTTATGTAGTCATCCTGTGAAAACGGAACAAAATAGAGATTTTTATTATTTAAAAGCGCGCCGATATTTTTTGCCGCGGTTCCCAGACCGTCGTTTGTCGAAACGGCAATAAGCACCGGCCGCTGATTTCTCAGGTGTGCCTTAACCGCCATGGTGACCGATGAGTCGGCGATGCCTCCGGCGATTTTCGCGAGCGAGTTTCCCGTGCAGGGTAGCACGACGAGGAGGTCGAGCAGTCCCTTGGGACCAATCGGCTCGGCTTCTTTAATATCCTTTATTATATCGTTGCCGGTAATTTCTTCAATTTGTTTCCTGAAGCTCTCCGCGGTTCCGAAGCGCGTATCGGTATTGTACGAGATTTCGCTCATAATCAGAATGATGTTCGCTCCGGTTTCGCTCAGCTTTCTAAGCTCGTTTACAGCTTTTTTGAATGTGCAGAAGGAGCCGCACATTGCGAAGCCTATTGTTTTATTTTTTAAGTCCAATTTTTACACCCCCAATTCATTAATAATATTCATAATCGTATCTTTAATAATAGCTCCCGACGTTATGGGAGCTACCTTTCCCGGAAGCGACAAAGCCCAGATGACCTTTACTCCGACCTCCTTTGCGGTTTTGAAATCAACTCCGCCGGGTTTTGAGGCGAGGTCTATAATCAGGGCATCCTTCTTTACAAGCTTTAGAAGCTTGCCGTCGAGAATCATTGCCGGAACGGTATTGAATATTATATCAAATTCTCCTATTCGACTTTTCAGCTCACAAAGCGACAGCGGCTCATAGCCGTGTCCCTCTATCATTGCGAGATCGGCGTATTTGCGCGCTTCAACAAATGTCTGCGCACCTATGCCGAACAGCATTTTTGACAGTATTTTTCCGATTTTTCCATAGCCGAGAACAAGGCATTTACTGCCGTGTAGGGTTATCGGCGTTTCCGCCATGGCAATCCCTATAGCTCCCTCCGCCGTAGGTACGGCGTTAGCGGTATGGCTATGAATTTGTATGCTGTTTATATAACAAATGTAAGATGTAGGCGGCGGATTCCACTTAATTTTTTTCAACGGGGGCTTTGATTTGCAAGCAAATAAAATATCTCCCGCTGAAAACGTTGAATAACGGGACTTTGCCCCTTATTGCCGAATGTATGAGTATACTGTGCAAGCTCATTTGTCAAAAACCCTTCCCCCAAAATTTATTTTTTGCACCCTTTTTCCATAATCTACTTGTGTAAAGAATACCAATCTATAGGGCAGTGTTAATGCTTTTTTCGAGTTATTCCGCGATTTTAACCCCTCCGCCACTGCTTCGCTCTGCTGCCTCATCTACAGCAAGTCATACTTTCTTCGGAGCGGCGTTTTGCCGTCCCCTTTTATGAGTTTGCTTTACCTATGAAGCGATAATAAATCTCTATCAGTATTGTACGCTGACCACTTTCGTCTTTGGCATCGTATCGGTAAACGGAAAAAATTCGTAAAAATATCTTGCAAACAGATTTATATTATGGTAGAATAATTATGCTAAACCAATTTAATATGTGATAGAGATATATTTTCTATGGAATAATATATTTTTTTCATATACCCATATACGAATTTGGCAAAAAAGCAAATTCCATATATTATGGGTGTATGTATCTCATTTTTATATAAATTGGTTTAGCGACTCGGAGTTTGCATTTTTCGGTGCGATACTCCGGTGTCGCACTTTTTTATTTGCGGAACGGAACCGCTCTTTAAAAGTGCAGTATTTTAAATTTTATTAAGGAGGGTTTCGATATGAAACAAAGATTACAGGGGTTGATTGCTGGTATAGCAATCGGAGCATTATGCGCAGGCGGAATTGTTTACGCGAAAAGTACGACGGAAACAATCGAGGTAACCTATGATAATATCAAGGTTTACAAGGATAATGTTTTATGCAGTCTTAAAGACGCGAACGGCAGCACGATTGAGCCGTTTATTTACAATGGTACAACATACATGCCTGTAAGAGGAACTGCCAGTCTTGCCGACATGGATGTAACATGGGACGGCACTACAAAGAGTGTCTACTTATGGGATGAGCTTGTTGCAAGCGGTACATATTTAATGGATGTGTGTCCGCCGTATGAAACAAGCTCATGCACTCAATATTTACCGCAATCCGGAAAGAGCTTTCAAATGGCTGGTGAAAAATACAGTAATGGATTTGTTTTGACTTATAATAATGGCTATGCACTGTTTAATTTAAACAGCAAATATTCTAACATTGAGTTTACCGTAGGTCACGTGGATGGCAGTCGCTACGAAGACGAGGATAATGACGTGTATTTCTATGTTGATGGAAAACTTGTAAAGGAAATTTCTGTGGGTGGCGAGGAATTACCTAAAACCATATCCATTCCGGTAAGTTATGGCTTGCAATTAAAGGTGATTAGAGGAGATCAAGGCATTGCTTCAAGTAATATTGGGTTTGCCAATATTACAGTACAATAAATATAACTAAAAGTAAGATGTTCCCCGCCTCTATAGGCGGCGGGTTCTACTTACTTTTTTCAGTGGCGGAGTTGATTTGCAAGCAAGTCAACTATCCGCCACT
>JAJBTG010000165.1:2198-3118 GCA_020860985.1 Oscillospiraceae bacterium | reverse complement strand
CGAAACCAAGCTCGAATAAAATTTCCTTTCCTATTAAAAATATTAATGCGCTGTTTAGTCCTATTACAAATGTTTTCTACGGTAAATACATAAAATAGGTAATAAACCGAATAAAATATCCGCGGAAATGCCCGCCGCCGCGATATTTTACGCGTCTGTCCGCCTGCGGATAAGCGCCGCCGAAAACCCCGCGGGCAGAAAGGCTACGGAAAATTATGAAAACAGCCGCCGCATATATACGCGTAAGTACGGAGGACCAAATAGAATATAGCCCCGACAGCCAAATCAGAATGATTCGGGAATACGCCAAGCGTAACGATTATACTCTTCCCGAAAAGTACATATTCATTGACGAGGGCATAAGCGGCAAAACCGCCGAAAAACGCCCGTCCTTTATGCGTATGATAGGCACCGCAAAGATGAAACCCAAACCGTTTTGCGCGATACTTTTGTGGAAATTCAGCCGTTTTGCGCGCAGCCGCGAGGACAGTATTGTATACAAATCGATGCTCCGCAAACAGCTCGGTATCGAGGTTATATCCGTCAGCGAAAATCTCGGCGACGATAAAATGTCCGTCCTTATCGAGGCGATGATAGAGGCTATGGACGAATATTACAGCATAAATCTTGCCGAGGAGGTCAAGCGCGACATGACGGAAAAGGCGAAACGCGGCGAGCCGCTTTCAATTCCCCCGTTCGGCTACAGGATGGAAAACAAACAGCTTGTCCCCGTAAGCGGGGAAAGCGATATAATCAGGCAGGTATTTGATTGGTACAACAGCGGCATGAGTATGCTTCAAATAGCGAAAAATCTCAACGCCGCCGGCGTCCGCACCCACCGCGGCAATCCCATCGAAAACAGAACCGTTGACTACTGGCTAAACAACCCAGTGTATATCGGCAAAATCCGATGGAGTCCG
>JAJBTG010000165.1:0-2188 GCA_020860985.1 Oscillospiraceae bacterium | reverse complement strand
CAAAACAAGCCGCAATTTTCACAATTCGGACAGTCTTGTAATTGACGGCAGTCATGAGCCGCTGATTGACATATCCGTATGGGAGCAGGCTCGCGAACGCGCGGCGAAAAGGTCCTGCGGGAGCCGCCGCGGCGCGTCGAATAAAATAAGTCACTGGCTCACGGGGCTTGCGCGGTGCGGCATATGCGGCAGACCCCTTGTAAACTGCGGCGGCTATTTTTATTGCAGCGGACGCTCTAAGGGTACCTGCCGAGGCAACGGCAGTATCAGAGCGGATGTTTTTGAAAAATATGTACTCTCGGAGCTTGAAAGGCTTATCGGTGAAAATATTGTTATAAACGCGTCAAAGCCTCTAAAACAAAATACCGATATATATTTGACGCAGCTAAAGCGCGCCGAAGCACGGATGAAACGGGTTAAGGAGGCATACGAGGCGGGCATCGACAGTATGGAGGAATACAAGGAAAACAAATTGAATATACAGAATGAAATCGACAGCATAAAATCCGAGATGCAAACCCGAAGCGTTCCCGAAGCGCGCAAAAAAATACAGCCGTCGTTTATGCTCCTCTCCGACAAATCCGTGCGCGAATCCGACAAAAATCTGATTGCGCGGGAATTTATAAAGGAGATTGTAAAAACCGGCGAGGACGGACTTCAGCTCAATATAATATACAAATTATAACTAAAAGTAAGACGTCCCCCTCTATAGGCGGCGGGTTTTGCTTAATTTTAATTTCCGCCGTACGGTCCTCCGTATTGAGTTATAACAATATTGGCAAGCTTGGGATTGGGGTTTTTAATTTTTACGGGATGCTCAAGAAATTTATTATAGCTAAACATTATGAATTTGCCTCCTTTTCCCAGGGCCACGGTGAATCCGTCCACGTGAAATTGTTAAATTTCGCAGCGGCGAACGGTGTTAGCGGTCCGAAATCCTTTTCATATTCATTTCTTAATTTGTTTGTTTTCTCAACAAGCTGCTTAAACATTTCAAATGCCTTTTTGTCCTTCGGATGGGTATCAAGATACAGAAGCATATCATACGCCGCGAAGCCGTAGCTCTGTATCTTCTCCAGCAGCGCGTTCCTATCCATTCATTCCGCCTCCCCACTGTTTGCAAATTTTACCGTATTCACATATATTGAGATCCAATTCGGGAAAAACCGTTCCCTGATTGAGCGCCATACACACATCATAGACGTCGTTCATTTCCTGAACCGGCACATAGCCGTATGCGACGCAGCCGCATACAGGATAAAAACAGCGCGATGAATTATTCATTTCACTCATTTTATTACTCCTTTCACAAAATTAATTTCATGTATGCCCATGGCGGAACCGCGCCGCCACAGGTCAGCGGATGAAGCCCGCCGCTGTACGGACGGAAACATCTTCGCTGATTTATAATATGTTATTAAAAAGTTTTTTGTTAATCCTACGTTGTTACGGGGTATAACTAAATTAAGACGGTATATCTTAATTTTGTGAAAGGCGGGTATAAAAATGAAAAAGCTTTTAATTGTAGTGGATTTCCAAAATGATTTTGTCTGCGGAGCGCTCGGATTCCCCGATGCAGCCGCTCTTGACGAAAAAATCTGTCAAAAGATTGACGAATACAAAAATGATGAAATAGTATACACGCTCGATACGCATGACGAAAATTATCTTAGCACCCAAGAGGGCAGGCTTCTCCCCATTCCCCACTGCATAAAGGGGAGCGCCGGACACGAGCTTTACGGTAAAGCAAAGGAAAAGCTTGCAGGAACGCGCTTCTTTGAGAAAAACACATTCGCCTCGCTCGAGCTTGGCGAATACCTGAAAAACAAGCGGTATTCCTCAATCGAGCTTGTCGGACTCGTCAGCAATATCTGCGTTTTATCGAACGCGGTTATCGCGCGCGCGGCGTGTCCCGAAACGGAAATAATCGTAGACGGCAATCTTACCTCCTCGTCGGACAAGGAGCTTCACGCAAAGGCGCTTGACGTTATGCGCGGACTTCAAATCACCGTTCTGTAACGCAACTAAAATCACAGCGTATTAAGGCTGTACAGATTCACCGATTTTGTTTTGCCGCACTAACACTTGCAAGCCTGCGTGACACTTTTATTGCTTTTTGAATTAAATCCTTGAAAAATATGTCACATATTTTTGCATGAAAAAAAGACATATGTCGCATTTTCCAAAT
>JAJBTG010000258.1 GCA_020860985.1 Oscillospiraceae bacterium | reverse complement strand
AGGATGGAATGGTTATAATAATGGACGACAATCGCAAAATGGCAGAGCTGCTGTTTAAGGACATAACGAAAGCGCCTGCGGATTATGAGGTGCAGTATCCGGAGAGAAATCTTGAAGAGGGAGCAATCGTTATGCGTTTCGCACCCAGCCCCACCGGAGTTTTACGTGTTGGTGGTTTGGTTGCGGCATTCTCCGAATACAGGGCGGCAAGATCGACAAACGGCGTGTTTTATCTGAGGATAGAGGACACGGACAAAAAGCGCGAAATCGAAAACGGAGTTTCGCTTATAGTGCAGGGACTTAAGGCGTTCGGAATCGAGCCGGATGAGGGTATGATGTCCGAAACGGAGGAAAAGGGCGTTTACGGACCATACATACAAAGCAAAAGAACGGAGATATATCAGACATTCGTAAAGGACCTTGTCGAGCGCGGACTGGCATATCCGTGCTTTATGACGGAGGATGAGATTTCTCAAATCAGAGCGGAGCAGGAAAAAGCCAAGCTGCTCCCCGGAATTTACGGCGAATTTGGCAAGTACCGCGATATAACGGTCGAGGAAGCGCGCGAGCGAATCGAAAGAGGAGAGGAATATGTAGTAAGGCTTAAATCCCCCGGCAGTCCCGACAGACGTGTTTCATTTAAGGACACAATAAAGGGAAAGATAGAAATGCCCGAAAATATTATAGATGTGGTGCTTCTCAAAAAGGACGGAACGCCGACTTATCATTTTGCGCATACTGTTGACGACCACCTCATGCGAACAACTCATGTTGTGCGCGGGGACGAATGGATTTCATCCGTGCCGATTCATTTGCAGCTATTTTATGTCTGCGGCTTTAAAGCGCCGAAATACGCGCATATCTCCCCGATAATGAAGGAGGAAAACGGAGGCAAGAGAAAGCTTTCAAAGAGAAAGGACCCCGAGGCGGCGGTTAGCTTCTATGACGAGGCGGGTTATCCCGCCGGCGCTGTGTGGGAGTATTTGATGACGCTCGCGAATTCAAACTATGAGGACTGGCGACTTGCCAACAAGGATGCGGATATATCGGAGTTTAAGTTCAGCCTGTCGAAAATGAGCAAGGCGGGCGCGCTCTTTGATATAGTTAAATTCAATGACATAAGCAAGAATTATATATGCAGACTGAGCGCGGAGGAGGTTTACGACCTAACGACGGAATGGGCAAAGCGCTGCAATAAAAAGCTGTATACTCTGCTTACCGACGATGAGGAATATGCCAAGGCTATTTTCGCGATTGAGCGCGGAAACGCAAAACCGAGGAAGGACATCGCAAAATAGGAGGATGTTGAAAGCTACGTTTCATATTTTTACGGTGAGCTTTGGGATGGCAAGCGTGATTTTGCCGATAATCTCTCAAAGGAAAGCATGGTTGAAATTCTTGAATTATATAAGGGAATATACAATGCCGGCGGCTCCGCGGAGGAATGGTTCCCGCAGGTGCGCGACATGGCGGTATCGCTCGGATACGCAAAATCCCCCAAGGATTACAAAAAGAATCCCGAGGCATACAAGGGTCACGCAGGTGACGTTGCGGGAGTAATTCGAGCGGCGGTAACCGGCAGACGCAATACACCGGATTTATATGAAATCTTGCAGGTTCTCGGCGGCGACGAGGTTATAAAGCGCTTAAACGACGCTATAGAACAGCTTAAATAAATCACATAGGAAAGGGACTTAAAGGAATGGAAGAGGTAATCAGCAGAAATTTTATAGAGGAAGCTATAGACAAGGATTTGGAGGACGGCGTATATAAACGCGTTCAAACGCGTTTCCCGCCGGAGCCTAACGGTTATCTTCATGTCGGACACGCAAAGGCAATTTGCATAGATTTCGGCATTGCCGAAAAATACGGCGGTACGTGTAATCTGCGCCTTGATGACACAAATCCGACCAAGGAGGACACCGAGTATGTTGACACAATCATGGAGGATATCAAATGGCTCGGCTTTAAATGGGACAAGGTGCTGTACGCTTCGGACTATTTTGACGATATTTATGCCGCGGCGGTGAAGCTTATTGAAAAGGGAAAGGCGTATGTCTGCGATTTGTCTGCGGACGAGATACGCGAGTATAGGGGAACCCTTAAAGAGCCGGGTAAAAACAGTCCTTTCCGCGACCGTTCGATTGAGGAAAATCTGGATTTGTTTAAGCGTATGACGGACGGAGAATTTCCGGACGGCTCAAAGGTATTGAGAGCCAAAATAGATATGGCTTCGCCGAATTTGAATATGCGCGATCCGGTAATTTACAGAATACTGCGCACCCATCATCACAGAACCGGCGATAAATGGATTGTTTATCCGATGTATGATTTTGCGCACCCCATTTCCGATACGGTTGAGGGAGTTACACACTCCTTATGCTCGCTCGAGTTTGAGGATCACAGACCGCTTTACGACTGGGTTTTAAAGGAGCTTGAATATGAGGAGCCGTCAAGACAGATTGAGTTTGCGAGGATGAATTTGAATTACACGCTGACGAGCAAAAGACGGTGCCTACGGCTTGTAAAGGACAATATTGTATCCGGTTGGGACGACCCAAGAATGTCAACGCTTTGCGGTATGCACCGCCGCGGATACACTCCCGAGGCGATACGTGATTTCTGTGAAAGAATCGGCGTTTCAAAGGCGTACAGCGTAATTGATTTTGCGCTGCTTGAAGCTTGCATAAGAGAGGATTTGAATAAGCGCGCGCCGAGAACGATGGCGGTTATAAGACCGATTAAGCTGATTATCGACAATTATCCCGAGGGACAGGTTGAGAAAATCGAGGTTGAGGTAAATCCGGAGGATCCGAAAATGGGAACGCGCAGCGTTGAATTTTCGCGCGAGCTTTATATAGAAGAGGAGGACTTCATGGAGGACGCGCCGAAGAAGTATTTCAGACTTTCTCCGGGACGCGAGGTTCGATTAAAGGGCGCGTATTATGTTACCTGTACCGGATGTGACAAGGACAAGAACGGCAGAGTTACCGCGGTACACTGCACATATGACCCCGAACCGCGCGGCGGCGACGCTCCCGACGGGCGCAAGGTGAAAGGAACGATTAACTTTGTCAGCGCGGCCACCGCGATTGACGCGGCGGTCTGACTTTACGCCAGA
>JAJBTG010000104.1 GCA_020860985.1 Oscillospiraceae bacterium | reverse complement strand
GACGGCGATGATTTTGTTATTCAGTCGGGAATATATCAAATACGCGCACCGAAAAACGAGATATATTCAAAGGTTGAGGAGACAAGCGAAGAGCCGATATATGTAGCGTTAAACGATACGCTTCTTGCGTTTGAAACCGCTCCCGTAATAGAAAACGACAGAACGCTTATTCCCATACGCTTCTTGTTCGAGCAAATGGGCGCGGAAGTCAGTTGGGATTCGGACGCACAAACAGCTGTAATAAGCCAAAATGATACGGTGATAACATTTACTGCCGACAATACTGAAGCAAGCGTAAACGGCGAGGGGGTAAGCATGGATGTTCCGGCGAGGATAATTAACGGAAAAACTATGGTTCCTCTACGCTTTCTGTCCGAAACCTTAGGATATACTGTGTCATGGTATGATGAAATCGCAATGGCGGAAATAACATATTGAAAAATACGGAACACAGTGGTATAATAAATATAACTAAATTAAGATGTCCCCCGCCTCTAAAGGCGGCGGGTTCCACTTAATTTTTTCAGCGGGAGAACCAATCTCCCACTGAAAGCGTTGAATGACGGGGCTTTGCCCTTATTGAAATTTAAGTACGGAGGATTAACTATGCAAAATGAAACGGTAATTGTGCTTGACTTCGGAGGTCAGTATAATCAGCTTATCGCAAGACGCGTGCGTGAGTGCAATGTGTACTGCGAGGTTATGTCATATAAAAATTCAATAGAGAAAATCAAGGAGAAAAATCCCGTGGGCATCATCTTTACCGGCGGGCCAAACAGCATCTATGACGAGAAATCGCCCCATTACGACAAGGCGATTTTTGAGCTTGGCATACCTATTTTGGGCATTTGCTACGGCTCCCAGCTTATGGCGTACTCTCTTGGGGGACACGTAACGTCCGCGCCCGTGAGCGAATACGGCAAAACGGAAATTACGGTTGGGGACAGTAGATTGTTTGAGAATGTCGATAAAAACACAATCGTATGGATGAGCCATACCGACTACATAGATAAGGTTCCCGAGGGCTTTAAAATTACCGCCTATTCGGACGCTTGCCCGTGCGCGGCTTACGAGAACGCGGAGAAAAAGCTCTACGCGGTGCAGTTCCATCCCGAAGTAAACCATACGGTGCAGGGACAGGAAATGCTCAAGAATTTTCTGTTTAATGTCTGCGGCTGCAAGGGAGATTGGCTGATGTCCGACTTTGCCGAAAGGTCGATTAAGGCGCTGCGCGAAAAGATTGGCGACGGCAAGGTTTTCTGCGCGCTTTCCGGCGGCGTTGACTCGTCAGTCGCGGCGGTGATGCTCCATAAGGCGGTCGGCAAGCAGCTTACCTGCGTGTTTGTTGACAACGGACTTTTGCGCAAAAATGAGGGTGACGAGGTCGAAAGCCTTTTCAGAAATCAGTTTGATATCAACCTTGTGAGAGCGAACGCGCAGGATAGATTTTTGGGTAAGCTTGCGGGAGTTACCGAGCCGGAGAAAAAACGTAAAATTATAGGCGAGGAATTTATCCGCGTTTTTGAGGCGGAGGCTAAGAAGATAGGCGCGGTTGATTTTCTTGTGCAGGGCACGATTTATCCCGACGTAATCGAGAGCGGCGCGGGTGACGCGGCGGTAATCAAGAGCCATCATAATGTGGGCGGTCTGCCGGAACACGTTGATTTTAAGGAAATAATCGAGCCGCTCCGCGACTTGTTTAAGGACGAGGTGCGCCGGCTGGGCGTTGAATTGGGATTGCCCGAGAAATTTGTGTGGCGTCAGCCGTTCCCCGGTCCCGGACTTGCCGTAAGAGTTATAGGTGAGATTACGGAGGATAAGCTTGAAATTCTGCGTGACGCGGACGCGATTTTCCGTGAGGAAATAGCAAGCGCGGGACTTGAGCGCGATATAAATCAGTATTTCGCGGTGATAACCGATATGCGCAGCGTAGGAGTAATGGGCGACGGCAGAACGTATGATTACACCTTAGCGCTAAGAGCTGTAACCACCACTGACTTCATGACTGCCGACTGGGCAAGAATCCCCTATGATGTCCTGGAAAAGGCGTCAAACAGAATAGTAAACGAGGTAAAACACGTGAATAGGTTGGTGTACGATATAACATCCAAGCCGCCCGCAACGATTGAGTGGGAATGATACACCGCCCTCGAAAAACGGCGTAATTACGCGGTTTTTGAGACGTTGGCATTGTGATTGGCAACGTTTTGGCAACATTTGAATTATTCTATATACATTAAGAGCTAACTGATTTTTGGTATCGGTTAGCTCTTTTTGTGTCAATCATTAGATTTATTCTGTTTTGCGGCTCTTATTTCATTCAGATCCGCTTGAGAACGCTCAACCTTCATTTTAGGATAGGTAAGATTAAGAAATATCTAAGTGCATAGAACTGTGTTAAATAGTTTCATGCACAAGCAAAAAGTAGTGCAACACTTTGGTTTTTAAAAAGTGATTTCAGTATGAATGTGGACTGTATGCCGGATAAACGATAATTATGTATCGTCAATTAGAACACAAGTTAATTTTATTAAACTGCTATTCACTTGATTTGCAGTTGTAATCATACTATACTATTATTGCAGCTGTAAATCATATAAAAGGAGTTTTAGTTATGAATATAGGAAAACAAATAAAATCACTGAGATTGCAGAGAAGTATAACGCAAGAGCAGCTTGCACAAAAATTAAACGTCACATCACAGGCGGTATGCAAATGGGAAAATGGTAATTCCATGCCGGATATTACGCTTTTGCCGGAAATATCAGCACTATTTGGAGTGACTATTGATGAACTTTTCGGACTGAATGAAGAGGTGCATTTTAAGCGTATAGATAGCTTGCTGCGTAATGAGCTTGAAATCAGCGATAATGATTTCGCGTATGCAAAGGATTTTTTGAATTCACGTGATTATACGGGACAAACGGCGACCCGGCTTGCAAGATTGTATAATGCAAGGGCAAATATGTGTCGTCAAAAAGCAAAATTTCATGCCGAGAATGCCTTTCAAGCTGAGGTGGGAGATGATATCAATCACTCAATATTGTGTGAGGCTGCAAACGGTGTTGTCTGGGATTGGAATGTAACAAATCATCATGAGCTGATTGATTTTTACTATGAAT
>JAJBTG010000211.1 GCA_020860985.1 Oscillospiraceae bacterium | reverse complement strand
AATTGTACGAATTCACATTTGAATTGTATCCCGAATCCGAGCTTACATATCTTCTGCCGGAGTCCAATGCCACGGTGGAATCGTTGTTCCCCATGTCGCACTGCGGGCAGTGGTCGTATTGCTGTTCATCATAAAACTGACCTTTTGTACATCTTTTAATTTTATTTTATCATTTCTTTATATAATATTAATTACAATTACAGTTATATTATCCTGAAATCTTTTTCCCTTTGACAACGCTCTGCGAAGCAGAGCATCCGCCGGATTACCGATTGAGGCGCTTAAAACATCGGCAGCTTCTTTTTCCGAAATTGCTCTGTACAATCCGTCGGAGCAAAGAACAATCTTATCGCCGCACAAAAGCGGAAATTCGCAGTCATTATAATCAAACTCTGTCAATTCATCAATCCCCAGATAGCTTGTCAATGCGTTTGCTTTCGGGTCGGAAAAAGCCTCTGCAAAGGATATTTCCCCCTTCTCAGCTTTTTTCCTCAAAACCGACGCATAGTTGTTATCAATATTTAATCTGCGCAAAAGACCGTTGCGCATAATATATATTCTGCTGTCACCTACGGAAATCCAATATAAACGCCATTGTTCGATTATAGCGCTGACAAGCGTTGTCCCGGCTCCGTCTATACGATTAACGGCATCATTGGCATGATACACTGCCTTTATAAGCGCGCTGTTTACATTACCGTTGAAAAGCCTTGTGTATTCGGAAAAAAAATTATCCGCTCCTACCTTTCCGGCAATCTTTCCGTTCCTATATCCGCCCATGCCGTCGGCTATCACTCCTACAGCTCCAACCTTTACGCCGCACTCATTATACATATCGGAATAAACAAAGGAATCCTGCTGTTCTTTTCGTCTGCCTATATGCTGTGCCGCATAAGGAATTATTTTCGTAGGTGTTTCCCTTTTCTTTACCTTCATACGTTTAGAACAATTCCTCAACAATGTCGCCTACCATCTCAAAAAGGTCTCCTAAATATCCTAAATTTCCTCCTAAGATTCCGTTTCGAATACTGTTTGCGAATACGACTACTTGTAGGATTGAAACAAGAATCATAAATAGGGACTTGAGCAGTGACGTAACAACAACCGCTGTTTTCGTTGTTCCACCTCGTTTACGATAAAATTTCCATTGGTCGTCAGGCGTTAAATCAGCACCCTCCCGAAAGACCTGTTCTGAATGGTACTTATATATATAGTTCGCAAATATTCCGGCACAAACATGCAACGCAATAGTCAGCAAGATATTAAAAAATCCGCCTACAATCGGAATCATTCCGACAAAAGTGATAATCGCATAAAGTATCCCCGACATCAAAGCGTAAAGATACATTTTTCTGTATGCGAACCAAAGCAGGGGGAATACAAATGCCGATCCGTTCCATGATGCCTTACCGCCGCTGAGATTAAGCATTGTCATTTTCAAATCATAATAGTAGAGCTTTTCCTGAATTATTGATTTCATCTTCTCCGACATTCTGCCCTTTGGTGTGAATCCGTATTCATCACACTGTTCTTCAATTTTAACAGGCTGTATCTGCGGCTGCACCTGTGGCTGTACAACGGGACGCGGCGGTATATCCGCTGCGCGCGAAACTCTTTCCCTTTCAGTGTGTTTAGGCACGTCCCGCCTCGGCTTCGGCGCCTGCGGTTTAGGCATCACCTCTGATTTTTTACGATGCTGCATTCTTGCTATTTCGGATATATCCTTTACATATTTACCGGATGCCGCACATCCCTTGGTGCAGCAGCCGTCATTTTTTTCCCAGCAGCTCATATGATGTACAACTCCGCACTGCGGACATACGGTTACCGCTTCGCTACCCCTTATTTCTTTACCGCAATATGGGCAAACTCTTCTTCCTTCCATTTCATTCCTTCCTTTCTTTCATCTTTTAATCAACCAGTGCTTCCTTTACGGATAAATCTTTTGTATTAAGTATCAACAAATCGGACGGGTTATCTGCGGGAACAATTTCTATATTTCCGTCCTCAAGCGATATACTCGCGCAGCGCTTGTCATAAACGCAGGACACATCGGTACCGTCCGTTTCCATCCGGTAAAGCTTGTCATCATCCCCCGTATTCAGGTAATAGATATAATCATCCTTTATTCTGAACACCGTAACAGCATCCTCGGATAAAACCTCTTCATCCGTACCATTCTTAATTGATGACTTATAAAGTTTTCTGTCTTCTTGATTTATATAATATAAATACTTGCTCTTCTTTATAAGATTCTCAGCGGGAACTTCCTTAAAGCATTCCGTTGTTCCTATAAGATTTTTCTTATAAATTCTGTCAAACTGACCTTGGTTTATATAATAGGTGTCTGTATTCAGCAAAAATACAATACCCACTATTATTGCCGCGCACGCAACTCCGCAAAGTATTTTAATTGTAAGTGCGCGCTTCTTATTATCTTTTTTCAGAATTTCATTATTTTCCTTTACATCCTCAAGAATTCTCAGCTTCTCCGTAAACTTTCTGAATTCCTTTGATTCGTACCCGTATTTCTCCGCGATTTTTTTGCTGACCTCATCGATATTTTGAAGTGATTCACCATCGATATCCACTTGACGATTATTCTTTATGCTGCCCATAGCCTCGGTATAATACGCCTGTGCACCCATGGTATATATATTTTCATTCTCGACTTCGGTATCCTGTTTTTTCTCAGGTTCAACGTTAATACTTTTAGGTCCTTTATCCTCCGGGATTGGAACATTGTGTTCCTCTTTTTCGACAATTTCAGTCTTGCTGCCATATGCCGAAAAGCTGGGATAATCCAAAACATCTGTAAGATTTTCCGTTTTCATCGCATTATCTATAGCTTCGGCTACCTCCGCGGCTTTTTTATAGCGCTCCTCCTTTTCATATCTGCAGCACTTGCAAATTATTTCCGCCGTATTTTCTGAAGCATACGTCGGGGAGGCAGGGTTTTCGCCGGAAATTCTTCTTTGGTAAGCTTTCTCATCTGCATATTCGGATATAGCATAGCTCTCATCCTTTGACGGAAGGAACGGAAAACGATTAAAATTAAACAGCCTGTACATCACCATACCCAATGAGTATATATCCGTTGTATTATTAATCTCGTTTTTCAAAATATTTTCCGGTGACGCAAAATATTCACGA
>JAJBTG010000022.1 GCA_020860985.1 Oscillospiraceae bacterium | reverse complement strand
CTTGAAATCTTTTTGTTATTTCAAGTGTCTACTCTAAGGGGATTATATCATACCGCTTTGATATGGTTTCATCGCACTTTTTCTCGTTTTCATATTTAGCATTACATTTCTCCTATTATATCCAAAGCCTTATTTGTTTTCTATCTTATACAAAACCATATTTCCTTCCCGTATGGTTTCCGATGCGGTTTCGACGAGCTTTTGTATATCGTCGCTGAGGTCCTCATCTCCGTATCTGAATATATTTATTGTGTAATCATCATCTATATTTTTAACCTTGCTGTATATTTGGTTCGCATTGCTTACCTTATACACTCGTTTTTTGCTGAATGCCAATTTTGCGGGATAGTTATTGGAATCCTGAATCTGATAATTGTCAGAGAAAACAACGTCGTTATAATCCGTATTTTCCCGAAGAAACGTGCCTACGGTTTGACACTCCTCAGTTGTCTCGGGGAAAAACGATTCCGCTTTTTCGGTATGGGCCGAATAAACATTTACGCAACAAACTACCACCGCCGCCGTCATTACAGCTCCGGTGACAATCTTGGAATTTATCTTCTTTGCCGCCGCATTTATCACTTCTGCAACAAGCGCCGGAACAAGCGCATACGAAACCAACGACATTACAACCGAAAATTTCAGCGACGAAAAATCATGTATGGCGGAATGGTTCTTCAGCAAATAAACCTGCATAAAGCACGGTATTATCACAATCGACGCCGCGGTGAGAATATATACAATGTTTTCATTTTTGTATTTTTTCAATTTCTTAGCCGCAAAATATACAATTATAGAAGCAATAACTATACCGAGCGACACTTTTATAATAATATCCGCATAATTTCCGTAGCCGTCCACTATATATTTTTTCCAAAATGTACCCGCGAACGCCTGCGTCCAGCCGGTGGAATCCTCCATTCCCGTTCTGAACAGGAACATATCTATAATTCTTACGGGGCCGTTCACTATAATCTGAATAACAAACAGTCCTACCGCAAGTATAGCGGGCGCGGCAAATTTAATCGAATCCTTAAACCAAGCTCCGATTTTCTTCAGAGAAATTTCTCCCAGAATGAGTCTTTTTACATACAGAACCGCAACAAGGCACAGGAACAAATAGTCCGTAAATGTTCCCGCGAATATAACTATGCCCTCAATAATCGAAATCACCTTACGAGCTTTAGGCTTATCCGTATACATTCGCAGCAGCTCCAAAAACACCGTTAGGACAAAGGGCAAAATAACCGCCATATCGGCAAAATACACACTATGGAAAAAATAGAACGGCGCGGGCATAAAAAGATTGACCGCCGCCGGCGCTATCGCCGCGATAAGACCTATGTAAAATTCTTTGCCGATTTTCAAAAACAGCAGATATATTATAAACGCCATAATCAGCGTAACCATATACTGATTGAATAAATTCCACCTCTGAACAAATCCGAATCCTATTTCATCGGTTCCGCTTATTTTCGCGAGAAAATACAGCGGAAGTATACAACCGGACGGATAGGAATCATAAAAGCTCCTATCCTGCAAATCCGAAAATTCCACCGAATCGGGATTGGGAATCATTGCGAAATGGTCGCTGACAATCCCGTCATCAAGCCAGTTGTTTGTGAAAATAACCGAAGTCGCGGTCAAATGATGATGGTGGTCAAACGAAACATAATCCTTATATTCCGAGCGCATATTTACCGATACGGTAAACATTACCGTTACAAAAACAAAAAGCACAACTCCGCCGATAACACGCTTATCCCTAATCAGCTCTTTTAAATTATCGGAAAATGAAAAGCTTTTTTCATCCTTGCTTGTCTCGTTCTTTTTCATGGTCATTTCTCCTTATCAACATTTTGCCCGAAAGCTCACTTTGTTTCATGATACTCTTCTTTCGTATTGACATTCCATATCGGCGACTTGTCCTTTTTGCCGTTCATAATCGCGTCAACCGTTTCAAACGCGGTTACCATGGAATGATCCATATTGTTATATCTATGCTGTCCGTTTCTGCCGACGCAGTACAGATTTTCATATCCGTTGAGATAATCTACAAGCTCACCCATACGGCTGTATGTGTCGAAATAAGCCGGATACGCTTTTTTTACTTTTTCTCTATGTGCGTCGATAACATCTTTCTTGTCTATAACGCCGATTTTTTCAAGCTCGTTTTCCGCAAATTCAATGAAAGCCTCATCACTCATATTCCAGTATTCGTCGCCCTCACTGCAAAAATATTCAAGACCGATCCATACGTGCTTTTCATAATCGTCCACCATATACGGCGACCAGTTATTGAAAATCTGTATTCTGCCGAGCTTTACCGATGTATCTTGAACGTAAATCCAACAATCGGGAACGATATTGTTCACCGTTTTAATGTTGGTTTTATTCTTAAGCTTGAGCTTATCGACAAGTAGTCCCACAGTTATGAAATCTCTGTACGGAAGTCCGTCCGCGATTTCCTTCATATTTTCATCCGGATTCGTGAATGCGTCAATTAAATCCTTCACCGGCATCGACGATATAACTATATCGCCGCTAAGCGCCTTGCGCTCGCCGTTTTCGATATATTCAACTCCGTTAATTTTTCCCGCAGTTTCGTTTATCTTAACCACCGGGCAATTCATTTTAACCGTTCCGCCCATTTCCTCTATCCTGTCGCGCACACGCTCGTAAAGCTGACCGGGACCGAGTTTCGGATAAATATATTCCTCTATAAGCGAGGTTTCAACCTTACCGCCGGTCTTAAAAATTTTGCCGAACATATCCGCGATAACCGCTCTTATAGAAAGTCCCTTTACCCTCTGCGAACCCCAGTCCGCCGATATATACCGAGGGTGTCTGCCCCAAAGCTTTTCCGTATAGCCCTCGAAAAACATCGAATAAAACACTCTGCCGAAACGATTTATGTAAAAGTTCTCCAACGACGTTTCGGGTTTCTTATGCGCAACCGCGGCAAGATATGAAAATCCCGCTTTCATCGTTGTGAAAAATCCCATATTCTTGATTGTTTCCCACTTAAGCGAAACGTGATAATCAAAAAAATTTCCCTTGTAGTAAATCCTCGAAACCCTGTTTCTTTTCAGCATTACATCGTCCGTCTTTTCCGTATCCGCGCCGCCGGCTGTATACTTTTTGTCCGCGCCTACGGCT
>JAJBTG010000201.1 GCA_020860985.1 Oscillospiraceae bacterium | reverse complement strand
AATCAACTCCGCCACTGCAAAAAGTAAGTGGAACCCGCCGCCTATAGAGGCGGGGACATCTGCGGTTAGGTTTAAATCGGAGCAACGCTCCTGCTAAGCTTGCTTATAGCAGAGCTTGCGACTGATTGCAACCTCCGCAAAGAGCGTTAGCTCCTCAGGGTTTCAGTGGGAGATTATAACTCCCACTGAAATGCTGAAATGGGCCCGCCGCCTATAGAGGCGGGGACATCTGCGGTTAGGTTTAAATCGGAGCAACGCTCCTGCTAAGCTTGCTTATAGCAGAGCTTGCGACTGATTGCAACCTCCGCAAAGAGCGTTAGCTCCTCAGGGTTTCAGTGGGAGATTATAACTCCCACTGAAATGCTGAAATGGGCCCGCCGCCTATAGAGGCGGGGACATCTGCGGTTAGGTTATAAATACGCTTTCGTTTGATTTCTCCAGCGTAAACTCTTGTATATATGTGTTTTTTGAGCCTGTTATTTCAACCGTTAAGGTATGACCGCCGTCGGACACGGATGCCGTGTCAAGCTCATACCTATACGGAATTTGCGTAAGCGCGGCAAGCTCCGCGCCGTCAAGAATGTACTTTACCCCAACCGTTTCCTCCTCCGGCAAATAAACGTATTCATACAGCGGAATAATATTTTCGCAGTATTCTCTGCCCGCCGCCTTCGCGAAGGTAAATTTTGCGCTGTCGGAATAGTTCAGCAGATACGGTCCGTTTACAAGCGCGTCCTCAACAATCTGTTTGTAATTTTCCTTATCGCTGAAATCATATCCTACCTTCTCATCGGGTGTGCTGTGGTCAAAATATGTTATCATTTTAACCTCCGGATAAACCATCGGCAAATACCAATACATATTCCCGAGCCTTTTCTCCGCCCACTCATCGCTCAGCGCGCTGCCCTCATACTTAACCTCACTCGCCACCGCGCCCTCGCTTATAGCGAGCGGCTTTGATATATTATTGTCCCTCATGAATTTCAAGACATATTTGACCGAATTGGTATGCCACGCAAAATCTGCGCAGTTGAATAAAATCGCATCCCCGCGCGACGTCGGCTGCTCCATAAACTCCGGCTTCATAAAGCTTGAAATTCCAATCCAGTCAACATATTCGTCGCCCGGATAATACAGCGACATAGGTCTGTTGTACGAGCCGACATCGTTTGGCGACCACATCGTTGCCATTCCGTATTCATGCACTATATCCGCCATATACCGAAACGCCTTGACATACGCCGACGGAGAGTCGCCGCGACTGCCAATATTCATTTCGCAGGCGTAACGAATAATTACGGGTTTGTTATATTCTGATATTTTATCCAACATTTTACGGATATATTCCTCGTTTTCATATACGTCGCTGACATTTTCGGTATTCCACGGTATATGCATTACGCAGTCGCTGCTCCGAGCAAGCTCGGAGCCGGGTTTATATATTATCTCCTGTTGCGCGTCAAAATCAATGTAATTTGAATAGCAGGCAAATCCATGCTCGAAATTCCGCTGCCGCCCCGCGCTTTCGTCACCGTTGCCGTCGCTGATAATGCCGGCTATAACTCCGCTCTGCGGCTCGAAAAGTCCGCCGTAATGCACAGTTTCATCATCTGTTTCTGTATACAGATCATATTCCGCGCTGCATACAAGCTTTTCAATCTCCGCCGTAACCTCGCCGGCTTCGCCGGTAAAACGAAAGCAATCCAAATTATATCCGTTTTCGGATTCATCCAACCTCATATTATAATCGGAATAACCCCATTCCTTATTGTAATCATCCTCAAGATTTCCCAAGCTTTCAACCGACGCGTAATTTCTGCTGCCGTCGGTGTATGTATCTATCCTGACACCGTTTACATACGCATATGATTTCTCAATTTTGCCCACGCGCTCATTATCGCGCACAACCTCTTCATCCGTATATTGCGGCTTGTAGGTCGTAATATGCAGGCTCCCGTCAATTACCTCCGTATTAATCCCGAAATTCTGCAAATCCTCAAGCGCTACCATGAGTGTATCGGATACGCTGTAGCCCTGTATTGGCAAATTATCGACAGTTATTTCCGTGTCGCTTCGGTAGACAGAATTTGTCCCGCATGATGAAAGAGCTATAACTCCCGCCGCTAAAATTATCCCAAGTATTTTCTTCATAATTACCCCATCTAAATACAGTTAAATTTAAATGTGCCTTTACAGATGTCGGGCGCGTATTATCGGTCAAACCCGCCGGAGCTTACTCCGATTCCAAACCCGACAAATGTCCTTTCGGCAAAAAAACCGCCGCGTTAAAACCCCTCGGGATTATTAACGCGGCAGCCTTAAAAGCCTTATTCAAGCACATACACCACGCAGCTCCTTCTTCCGAAGCTGCCTATTGAACCGGTTTCATAGCATAAATCAATCTTATTTCCCTTTATCGCTCCTCCGGTATCCTCCGCGCTTGCGACACCATATGTCCACGAGCCGTCCGCGCTTGTTACATATACCTTAGAGCCAAGCGGAATTACGCTCGGGTCAACCGCGACTATTCCGTATCCCAACGGATTTCCCATAGCCGAAACGGTATAACCGCCGTTTTCCGACGGAGATGTTGAATACGCCGTAGCGGTCATTGTAATCTTCTTTGAATATTTCATTCCGTTTATGGTATTCCCGGAATCGCTCGACAGCGAATTGGATAATGTGGTCTTTGCCTGCGGAGCGGGTGTTGCCTTTGCAGTGCCTTTCGCAATAATTTTGTTCTCCGGCTCAACTGTAATCTCCTCGCTTACAACCTCGCGGTAATATTCATCACCGTCGCGATAGGTCACTTTGATTGTGATTTGTTTTACGCCGTCGCTGCAATCCGATAAAACGAATGTTTCTCCCTCATGCAAACTGCTGTCATCAACATATTCAATCTCGAACGGAACGCTTTCCTCCTGCACGTCCTCGCTATAGTTTACTTCTACCAGCTCAATTGTTTCGCCGTCCGCCGAAATCTCGTCATATTCACCGGGTATGTATCCCGCTTCGACAAGCGCGTCCGTAGCGTCTGCCTTGGTTATATTAACGGTCTGTTCACCCTGATTGGTTTTAATTGTGACCTGCTTGCCTCGGGTAACGACTATCTCGTCATTATTGTTCACCTCGGCATCAACCGTAACATTTAGCTTGTCGGCTTCGCTTATGTCAATTCCCGCT
>JAJBTG010000267.1 GCA_020860985.1 Oscillospiraceae bacterium | reverse complement strand
AAAAGTCCGCTGGCTATGCGGCAGGCGGAGATTGTTTTGAAAAAGCTTCAAAGGGCGTTCCCCGACGAAAGATTTGAAATAGTTGGGATAGCCACAACCGGCGACAGACAGCTCGATAAACCGCTTGCCGGATTTGGCGGAGAGGGAGTTTTTATAAAGGAGCTTGAAGCGGCGGCATTGAGCGGCGAAATCCAAATGGCGGTTCACAGCGCGAAGGATATGCCCACGGAATTGCCCGACGGCTTTTGCATAGCCGCCGTTACGGAGCGCGGCGCGCACGAGGATGTTCTTGTATGTCCCCCCGGCTTTGAATCGCGGGTGAGCGCCGATGCCGAATTTGCAATCGGAACCGGAAGCGCAAGGCGCGAGGTTCAGCTTCGGCAGCTTTATCCCAACGCGGAAATTAACCCCATACGCGGAAACATTCATACGCGCCTTGAGAAAATGAGGAGCGGCGAGTATAACGCGATAGTGCTTGCGAAAGCGGCACTGGAGCGGCTCGAAACAGAGAATGTGAGTGTGATTCCGCTGGATTTTGTATGCGCGGCGGGACAGGGAATAATAGCCGTTGATGTAAGGCGCGGCGAAGCGTAAAAATATGTCGAGTCGATAAATGATAAAAACACGTATCTGGCATTGACTGCGGAGCGTGAATTTTTGAGAGCTGTCGGGGGCGGATGTCATTCGCCCGTGGGAGCGTATGCAGAGGTAAAAAACGGAGTAATCACAATGGAAACGCTCCGATTTAAAGAAGGAAAAATTATACGTAAAAAAATGAGCGGTGCGAATCCGAAGGATTTGGCGAGGAAAATGGCGGAGGATGAGAAATGCTGAAACGACCGAGAAGGAACAGAATATCAAAACAGATACGCGATTTGGTGCATGAGGTTTCGATTGATAAAACCGATTTGGTTTATCCGATGTTTATCACGGAGGGAGAAACGGAGGAAATTCAGTCGATGCCGGGAATTTACCGATATTCGCTCGATGATTTACCCAAGGCGCTAAAGGACGTGACGGAGGCAGGAATTACAGCCGTCCTCTACTTCGGTATTCCTAAGCACAAGGATGAAGTCGGAAGCTGCGCGTATGATGATAACGGCATTGTTCAGCGAGGAATACGGCTTACAAAGGAGCTTTATCCGGAGCTTGTTGTTATCGCGGATATTTGTCTTTGCGAGTACACATCGCACGGACACTGCGGAGTTGTGGAGAACGGGTATGTTCAAAACGACAAAACATTGGAGCTTCTGGCGCGGGCGTCGGTTTCCTGCGCGCGGGCGGGCGCGGATATTGTCGCGCCGTCGGACATGATGGACGGACGCGTCGGCGCAATCAGGAACGCGCTTGACGAAAACGGTTTGGAGGATGTTCTTATAATGTCCTACAGCGTCAAATATTCATCGTCGTTTTACGGACCGTTCCGCGAGGCGGCGGGCAGCGCTCCCGCGTTTGGGGACAGAAAAACGTATCAGATGGATTTCAGAAACAAAAAGGAAGCTATTCTTGAAACGGAGCTTGATATTGAGGAGGGCGCCGATATAATTATGGTGAAGCCGGCTATGGCATATCTTGACATTGCAAAGGCGGTAAGCGACAGATTTTGCAATCCGCTCGCGGTTTATCATGTGAGCGGCGAATACTCGATGATTAAGGCGGCGGCGCTGAACGGATGGATTGATGAGAAATCAATCGTTATCGAGAGCCTTACCGCAATGAAGCGAGCCGGAGCGAAAATGCTTATAACCTATTATGCGCCGGATGCCGCTCGTTGGCTGGAAGAGAATTGATATGCTGCCGGTAATGCTCAATGTGGAAAACAAGCTGTGTACGATAATCGGCGGGGGAAACGCGGCATATCAAAAGGCGGCGGCATTGCTCCGCGAGGGCGCGCGTGTGCGGATTGTAAGCATGGATTTAAGCGATAAGTTTAAAGACCTGGATATTGAATATATCAAAAAGGAATATTCCATAGGGGACACAAAAGGCAGCTTTCTTGTTATCGCCGCGACGGACGATGAGGAAACGAACAGGAGAATATGCGAGGATGCGGGGGACACTAAATTGTTTTTGTCCGCCGATGACAGGGACAGCTCCGATTTTATGTTTTCGGCGTATGCAAAGTCCGGGGACGTAAGAATAGCCGTTTCTACAAACGGCGGCTATCCTATGCTGGGCGCGGAAATATGTTGTCGGCTTGAATGTGAATGTAAAAGATATGATGAGGTGAACCGAGTTTTGTCGGCGCATCGAAAAAGGATATTGGAAAGCTCTGCCGCCGGCGGCGAAAAACGCAGGATTTTAGCGGAGCTGATTAAGGTTCTCGATATTGAGGATATTGAGGAAGTACGAAAGGAATCGGGAAGGATGGTAGATGAATGGGAAAAGCAATTCTTGTCGTAAGCTTCGGGACGAGCTATGAGGACACCTTAAAGAAAACGATAGCCGCGATTGAGGATGATATTCGCGCCGCATATCCGGATTATGAGGTAAGGCGCGCGTTCACGAGCGGAAAAATTATAAAAAAAATCCGTGAGCGCGACGGGGTTGAAATCGATACCGTTCAATCCGCTCTCGAGAAGCTTGTGCGGGATGGATTTAAAGAGGTTATATGCGCGGTTACGCATATAATAAACGGCTTTGAATATGATAAAATAACCGCGGCGGCAAGCGAATTTTCGGACAAATTGAATATAAAAATAACGCGTCCGTTGATTTCGATTACAGAGGATTACGAGGATATTATCGAAGCGGTTTCGGAGAATTTCAAGCCGGATAAGCTGTATGTATTAATGGGACACGGCACGGAGCATTTTGCGAACGCGGCATATCCCGCGCTTGACTATCATTTTAAGTCGAGGGGATTTGATAATGTATTTGTTGCAACGGTCGAGGGCTTTCCGTCGATGCAAAATGTTATGGATGAAATAAAAGCCGACAGCAGAAAAAGGCTTGTTCTGATGCCGCTTATGCTTGTGGCGGGAGATCACGCGAATAACGATATGGCGGACGATTGGCGGCGCGCATTTAGCGAAGTGGGGTTCGAGGTCGAATGTGTTATGAGAGGTTTTGGCGAATATGAAAAGGTAAGAGGGTTGTATATAAAAAGGATAGAGGAAAAAATACAGTAAGGATGAACCCACCCCTGTCAAGTAGACAGAGTAAATAACAAAAATTTTTTGTACAGC
>JAJBTG010000158.1 GCA_020860985.1 Oscillospiraceae bacterium | reverse complement strand
TCAATCTCCACACCGAAATCTTCCGCAGGCAGCTTTTCACTCGTGTATTCGCTCCTTGCCGGATCCACAAGATACGCGGCAATCGCGGTATCATCACATATATTTTTTATATCAATTTTGCCGTTCAGCTTTACAATCGTTTCCTTTGCGTCAAACAGGATTTTCGGTATATCCGCGTTTTCAAGTATTTGCTTTGCCGTGTCCGCCGCGTTATCTCCGCTCACTACAGCCGCGCGTTTTTCGCCGCCGAGTGCAACCGCGCTTATATTATCGCCGTCAAAATCAAGCACAATCGGCAGCTTTTTATCCTTTGAGCACAGCGCGGTTATATTGGTTTCATATTTAAAGCCGTCAAAAATATCCTCCGTTTCACGCTCCGCGCCCTCCGCCGACAAATCAAGCTTCTTTATTATACTGTTAAGCTCCAAACGCTTTAAAATATCATACAGTCCTCCGTTTGAGGAAAAGCCGCTAAACGCGCAGTCCTCCACGGAAAAGTCAATCGGGGTGTTTACATCAATCGTAGCAAGCTCCTTAGACATAAACGCCATATCTTTGCCGTCCTTCAGCTTTTGGAGCATCGCGCCCTTTAAGCCTATATCGTCAATATTCTCATAAATATACTCAATGCTGTGATACTTTTCAATAAGGCTCATCGCGGTCTTTTCGCCTATTCCCTTGACACCCGGTATATTGTCCGACGGGTCGCCCATAAGCGCCTTTATGTCGATAAATTCCGACGGCGTGACGCGGTAACGCTCCTTTACCGCGTTATCGTCATATACTATGGTTTCATTATAT
Organism: Oscillospiraceae bacterium; assembly: GCA_020860985.1. Taxonomy (GTDB): domain Bacteria; phylum Bacillota; class Clostridia; order UBA1381; family UBA1381; genus JALEPO01. Next base: position 2,401 of record JAJBTG010000158.1, on the reverse strand, counting down.
CCCGACTTTGTAACGGTCAATATAACCCTTGTTTTATCGCTTGCAAGCTGCAAATCGTCCTTGTCGCCGGTGGCGATAAAGCAGCTTATTTCCTGCTCCGAGCAGATACGCGCGACTGTTCCTATAATGTCGTCCGCCTCATAACCCTCCTTTTCAAGGATTGTTATATTCATCGCGCGCAGAACCTCCTTGGCTATCGGCATCTGCGCGGCAAGTCCCTCCGGCATCGGCTTACGCTGCGCCTTATATCCCTCATACTGCTTATGACGAAAGGTCGGTGCCTTAACGTCAAACGCGGCACAGATATAATCAGGCTCCTGCTCCTTTATAAGCTTCAGCAGGATATTCAAAAAACCGTATATCGCGTTCGTCGGAGTGCCGTCCTTTGTTGAGAGATAACGCACTCCGTAAAACGCGCGGTTTAATATACTGTTTGAGTCGATTATGAGTAGCTTTTTCATTCGGTTTTCCCTTTCTTGAATAAATTATGGTTTATGTAAGGCAATTCTTAGGAGCGACCCACATGGTCACCCGAATCCCTCATCCGTCATTTGCCCGTTTCCGCTATTTATTCTTTACATTTTAATTGCGAATAATTCGCATTTATTGTATTGTTCATATTCTATACCTATTTATTCATTTTGTCAAGTACGTGTTCATAATTTGTTCACAAAAAATCTACAACTTGTTTACATTTAATTCATACCAGTGTCAAATATATGTTGTATTATATATTCGTAGTCAAGAGGAGCTACATAAAACAAAGTATAAAACGGCTATAGCTTGGTAATAATGTTAAAGGAGGATAAAGGAAATGAAAAAATATCCATATACAGAATCCACTGATTTAATTATTTATAACGAAAAACCAAAAAAAGCTAAAAAACAAAGAACTTGGTTGGTAGCAGTAAGCTCGGCATTGGCGGCAAGCGTTTTCACCGCATCGATATTCAGTACGGGATTGTATCTTACAAATAAAACCGACAGCAATATATCAACCCAGGCATTGACAGCATCAAATTCGGCTGTAACCACTGAGAACAACACGATATCATCGGACGACGCAACACTCACCGCGACATATAAAAACGGTAAAAAGGTATTGACAACAACCGAGATTGCGGCGCAGGTAGGTCCGAGCGTTGTCGGAGTTATCAATAAGACAACCGTTCAGGCACAGAAATATTACGACCCGTTTACGGGAAGATCATATTATTACACAGACCCGTCAACCGAGGGCGAAACGGTTGAGCAGGGCAGCGGCTCCGGAATAATATTCCAGGAGGACGGATATATAGTAACCAATCAGCACGTTATCGACGGTGCGGATGAGGTTTTGGTAATTCTTAACACCGGAGAGGAATTTACCGCGACGATTGTAGGCCAGGACACTAAAACAGACCTTGCGGTTTTGAAAATAGACCCGGGTTCAACGGAGCTTACGGCGGCAACTCTCGGCGATTCAACTACCGTTCAGGTCGGTGAATTGGCGGTTGCGATAGGCAACCCGATGGGTCAGGAATTTTCCGGCTCTGTTACAGCGGGTATCATAAGCGCGGTAAACAGAACCATGACGATAGATAACAGAACATATAACCTTTTACAGACGGATGCGGCTATCAACTCCGGCAATTCGGGCGGAGCTTTAATAAACCAATATGGCGAAGTTATCGGTATTAATTCTGTTAAGCTGTCAACCACGGGTGTAGAGGGTATGGGATTTGCAATCGCCATATCGGAGGCAAAACCCATAATCGAAGATTTGATGTCCTCGGGATATGTTACGGGCAGACCGCTTGTAGGAATCAGCATTAAGGACACCGGCTACGGATTGTTCATCAGCAGCGTAAACGAAGGCAGCGGAGCCGAAGCTGCGGGTTTGCAGGTCTACGACATGATTCTTGAGGTTGACGGTCAAAAGGTTTCCTCCTCGAGCGAGGTCAACGAAATCCGCGACCAAAAGAAGCCGGGAGATACTCTGACTTTCAAAATTCTTCGTGACGGAGAAACCTTGGAAATCGATGTTGTTCTGACCGAGGACGTAACATCAAGCGACGAATAATATGACATCCGATGAAACCGTGCATACGGCGGAGGAATACAGTACCACAATCTGAAGTGGTCATTGAAAATGCTTATCAGTTTTACTTGAGTTGGCTGCTTAACAGCAGCCAATACCATCCTTTTTTTCATATGCCCTTGCCGGTTAATCCGGCAAGGGTCCCCCCACCAACATCAAATACCTCCAAGTATTTGTTGATATAACATTTACCCCCCTAAGTATTTGTTAATTTACAAAAAGATGAATCCTTCGGGATTCCTCTTTTTGCATGGATAAATTTTCAAAATGAGTAAAACTAAGTAAAAAATTATATGAATCATCTTGCAAAATGCTATTTCT
>JAJBTG010000003.1 GCA_020860985.1 Oscillospiraceae bacterium | reverse complement strand
ATCCCCAAAAAGCCGAAAAGCGTTCCCCCAACCGATACCGCGAGTATGATAATCAGCGGACTTATCTCCAATGAGCTGCCCATGATTTTCGGTCCCAAAATATTTCCGTCAAGCTGCTGGAGCACCAACAGCACTACCGCCGACCACAGCGCTTTCCATACGCCGCCGGTAATAAACGTAATCAGCACTGAGAACACGGTGGCAATAATCGAACCGAAATACGGAATCATATCCATCAATCCTATAAAGAGCCCGAGTATCAGAGCGTACTTTACCTTCATAAGCGAAAGAACTGCTCCGCAAACAACCGCCATAACAATACTGCATATCAGTCTGCTGTAAAGATAGTTCGTAAATATATTATTTATTCTGCGCGCATGGAGCGTAATCGAGTTAACGGTTGATTCGCTCCAAACAAGCTTAATAAGCCGAATAATTCCCGCCTTAAGCTTCTTCTTGTCAAGCAGCATATACACGGATGCTATTATGGCGATAAACAACTTCAGTACCCCGGACGTCATATTGAACACTCCCTGAGCATATTTGCTGAACTGTGCCATATCTATCGATTCAAACATACCTCTTATTTTTGAATACAAATCAAAGCCGTCGTCGCCGAACAGATTAAACTTTTTAACTATTTCAAAATCATTCAGCGTGTTTTCAATTGTTGACACATATGTCTGCAAGTTATTATATAAGTCCAAGACATTGCGGTAAAGAGCCGGTATCAGCGCCCCCAAAACAAGCGCTACCGCAAGAACCGCCGCAAGATACACCGTGAGAACGCTCAATCCGTGGATGTGCTTTTTTACATATTTGTTTTTTACCTTATAAAGAAGCACCTCTATTTTCTTTGCCGGAATATTAAGCAGATACGCGATTACAAATCCGACAATAAACGGGCTGAACGCCTGCAAAACAACGCCGATGCCGTTCAATATATTGCTGAAATTATCAAACGTCTTATACACGGCTATAACCGCCACACAAAATACAAACGCCGCTATCCACTTATAATACTTTTCAAAACGCCTTTTCATTATCTATCTCCCGCTCAATTTATTAAAGGGCGGTATTCCCGCCCTTTAAGGGGATCAAAGTCCCGTAATTTATTTCAGACCGCCGCTTACAAAACGCGGAAATCCTCTTTGATTTTATTCCGAAAGGATTATCACAAGCGTCGCGATATAAACTCCGTTTGAAACCGTGTACTTAACCTCGATGCTTTGGTCTGCGGCAATATTCGACAGCTTCTTTGTTGTACCCGTCGCGGTTATAAACACGGTAACGGTTTTTCCACTGTCGGGGCACTGGAACTGCATTGTGTCTCCGCTGTCCGTTCTGACTGTAATTACCTTATACGATGTATTTACTCCTGTTACAACACCGGTTGCCGATCCGGAGCTTTCCTGAACGCTCTCCGCGACAATCTTGGTTACGGCATTTGACTCGGTCGTAATCTTAACGGTGTCTCCCACGCTGAAATCGCTTAGCTTTCCATCCTCGCCGTTTATCTGAATCGTAACATCGGATGTGACGTCATAAACCGTATCCGTGCCGTCCACACGCACCGTAATAGTCGGCGAGGACGAAATCGTCACCGCCTGCACGGTTCCCTCAACAGTGCCGCTCTTTGATGTAGCTTCAATTTTTTCAACCACTCCGTATACAACCGTAAGAGTTACGGTATCGCCTGTATAAATGCTTCTTAAATCGGAGGTTTTGCTGTTCTTTGTAACCGATACATCATCTGCAACAGTGTATGTTTTGCCGTCATAATCGCTGTCGCCGTGGCTTATGGTTATCGTTACCTCATCGTCTATATCAAGGCTCTCAACCTTTGCGCTTGTAATTTTTACCGTCTTTGTTTCGCCCTTAAGAACCGAAACCTTTCCGTCTACGATTTCCATTGTCAGGTACACACCGTCGGAAAAGCTCGACATGGTAGCGGGCGAGCCGTCGAATGTGATGGCAACATCGGACGCACACTCATATTTTACCGCCTGCGTTTCGCCCGTGGGAATCATTCTTATTGAAATTGTTCCGTTTGATGTGGACATACTCTTATACTGACCCGTAACGGTTGTGTCGGGTTCCGATGCAATAGTGTCTATTCCCACAAGGGTATCGCCGGACATCGTGATGATTGCCTGTACGCCTACGGTCATTTCCTTTGCCTGCGTAGTTTCGCCCATATCTCTCATTACGGTATCGTCGCTATAGACAAGCTTTTCGGAATTGCCGTCGCTGTCCTTAACGGTAACCGTCCTTGTCGAAGTATCAATATCTGTAAGCTTTACGCTGCTGAATGTATAATTTGTCTGGTCAACTGTGCGCGAAAGCATAACTGCCATCTGACTTCTCGAAACCGACGTTTCGGGCGAGAAAGAGCCATCATCCATACCCTTCATAATTCCTTTATCCGTTGAATACTGAACATACTGAATTGCATTTGAGGGAATCGACTTTGCGTCGGTATAAGAAAGCGTAACGCCGGAATCAGCCGTAGCTTCTTTTTCCCCGCCCATAGCCTTTGTTATGATAATAGCCGCCTCATAGCGCTTCATCGGCATATTTTTTTCCGTGCCTAAAAGATCTGTATCAAGATCCGATTTCTGCAAAGCGCCCTTATATAAGAGATATACAATCTCATCCGAACCCCATGAAAGCGTGTAGTTTGTGAGCATCTCATCGTACTGCTCATGCGCGATTTCAAGAATCGGTTCGTTTACCTCGTTGTTTGAGCCCATGGCTCTTGAGAAAAGCGCAAGTCCCTCAAGTCGTGTAACCTCGTTATCCGGCTGGAACGTACCGTCCTCATAGCCGGTTATGTAGCCTTTCTTTGCCATTTCTATAATGAACGGCTCCGCCCACGCGTATTGCTCCGCGCTAATATCCGAAAAGGTGGACGTTGAACTGCTCGTCGTAACAGGTGCCAATGTAGCCTCTGCTTCCTCCGATTCATCGGAATCTTCGGAATCCTCCGCATCATCCGCTTCCTCGCTGTCGTCAACCGTTTCAACTGTTTCAACCGTTTCTTCGGTATCATCGGCTCCCGTAACATTATCGGCATATACTGCCGCTGCCGGAGTAAGCATAGCAAGGCTTACAAGCAACGCAGATATTTTTCTTATTAAATCCCTCATAGTTTCCTCCATTTCCGGTAATCCGTGAAAGAACTACCCCTTTCCCTTACATAGTTTTATACAGGTTACATTGTATCATAT
>JAJBTG010000086.1 GCA_020860985.1 Oscillospiraceae bacterium | reverse complement strand
CGGGGGACATATTAATTTAGTTTATACATAAATACCAATATATTATATCATATAATTTTAAATTTACAAGATTTTTTTTTAATTTTTTTAAATTTTTTTTAAATTTTAAAAAAACACTGTACTAACCGCCTGTTTTTTGTTATACTAAAGAAAAGTATGTATTTAGGATTTTAAGGGAACAGGGTATGGAATATAACGAAGAAAAAAAGGAACGGGTAATTATCGCGGGTGTACATCGCGGACTGCTCGACCGATTGTCGGACACGACAAAGGAATCGCTCGACGAGCTTGAGGAGCTTGTCAAAACAGCCGGCGGAGAGGTTATCTGCACAGTTGTACAGAACAAATCCGACCTTGAAGCGGCAACATACATGGGCGAGGGTAAGCTTGAGGAGCTGAAAAACGCGGCGCATACTCTTGAAGCGGACATGGTAGTTTTTGACGATGAGCTTTCGCCCATACAAACGCGCAATATATCGGACTTTCTTGAATTAAAGGTTCTTGACCGTTCAATGCTTATACTCGATATTTTCGCGATGCGCGCGAAAAGCGGCGAGGGTAAGCTCCAGGTTGAGCTTGCGCAGCTTAAGTACAGGCTTCCCCGACTGCGTGGTCTGGGCGTCGAAATGAGCCGTACCGGCGCGGGAATAGGCACGCGCGGTCCCGGAGAAACAAGGCTCGAATCGGACAGGCGGCATATCAGAAAACGAATTTCCTCGCTTGAGGAGGAAATTCGGGAAATCAAAAAGCGGCGCGGCTTAATTCACACCCGCCGCAAAAAGGATGGAGTAATCACGGCGGCTCTCGTAGGATATACCAACGCGGGAAAATCGACGCTTCTTAATACTCTTACGGACGCGGATGTGTTCGCGGAGAATAAGCTTTTTGCCACGCTTGACCCAACCTCGCGCGGACTTACACTCGAGGATAACCGCAGAATCCTGCTTGTCGATACGGTAGGATTTATCAGAAAGCTGCCGCACCACCTTGTTGAAGCGTTTAAATCCACGCTTGAGGAAGCGGTCGTAGCGGATATTCTTATTCATGTAATCGACGCGTCGAGCGAGGAAACAGACAATCAGATAAAAGTCGTTGAATCCGTTCTGCGCGATATAGGCGCGGTGGGCAAGCCCGTAATCGCCGTATATAACAAATGCGATAAGCTTACGGAGGAGCCTGTTGTAAAATCGGATTACAGCAAAACCGTATTTATAAGCGCAAAGCACGGCACAAATATAAACGGACTGATAGAAGCGATTTCGGATACCGCCCCCGGAAAAAAGCGAAGGATAAACGCTTGTATTCCCTACAGCGAGGGCAAACTTGTAAACGAGCTTCACGATGATCAAAAGGTTATACACGAGGAATACGGCACGAACGGCACGGTTATGGAGCTGATGGTCGATGCCGCAATGTACGAGAGGATAAAGCAATATGTCTTTGAAGGATAGCTATAAAACAGTGGCGCGCGAATCGCAGACGCTGCTCATAGAGAAAAAGTCAAAATTCATATCCAACGTAAAGCCGGTGGATAACGAGGAGGACGCGATTGCCTTCCTCAACGGAATACGCTCAAAATATCCCGACGCCTCGCATAACGTATACGCGTATGTAATTGACGAAAACAATATTTTTCGCTACAGCGACGACGGCGAACCGTCGGGAACGGCGGGTATGCCCGTTCTCGATACCATCAGAAAAGCCGGACTTGTTGACGTTATAGTTGTTGTAACCAGATATTTCGGCGGCACTCTGCTCGGGACGGGCGGTCTTGTTCACACCTATGGAGCGTCGGCGAAGCAGGGATTGACGGAGTCGCACATAGTTATAAGAAAGCTATGCAATATAGTTTCTGCGCGGGTTGATTATACCCTTGTCGGGAAAATGCAGTATATGCTCGCGTCGGAGGGGTATCAAACGGAAGATACCGTTTACGATAACGAGGTCACATTTAAAATATGCTGCCCGATTGACGATACGCAAAAGCTGATTGACGAGCTGACAAATCTTACAAATGGAAAAGCAGTTTGCGAAATAACCGATAAAAAATATACGGACAAAGAAACTTAACGCTGTTTCGCCCTATATGTCCACAATAGGGCGGGAAAAATAAATGTGGACGGGAAGGGTAAAAGGTTTATTTATGAAAAGATTTTTTAAGATTTTTGGAGCGGTCGTTCTTGCCGTCGCATTGGTAAGCGGCGGATATTTCATGGGAACACAAGCCGGAAAGGACAGCATAAGCTCCGCACTGCCAAAGGTCAGCGTAAACAATGAAGCTCTGATTGCGGAGCCGAGCGGCGCTCCCGAGCCGATGGACGACGCGGGGGAAAATCCGCCGATTAACCAAAATGAAGCGGAGGAAAATCCGCAGGCACAAGAGGACAATACAGCCGCGGAACCCGAAAAAACGGGACGTACGGTTGTAAAATCGGATCAATCCGCGGCGGAAAGCACATGGACTACCATAGGCGAATATGACTGCGACCTCTTCGGAAACGGCGAAAACGCGACAATTTCTCTCTATACCTCCGCACAAACCGAGGACGGCGAGATTATATGGGACGATTCCCAAAACTGGGCGGTTGAAATTTCCGACGGCGAGGGAGGCTACTATGATCTCTTGGATAAGTACATAAGCAACGGCACCGTTTACTTTGAGGTGAACGAGCTTGAGGACGGCGAAAATGCGGTAACGGTCTTTGTCAAAACAGGCTCAAGCTTTGAAGCTAAACAGTATACATACAGCGACGGCGGATTTGTCGAAACAACGCTGTATAATTCAGGCTCGATAAACACAATGTATTCGTCATTGCCGGATTATCAATAAGCAAAAAAATAGTAATGGAGGATATTAAAAATGGAGATTAAATTAACACAATCAAATTACAACGGCGAGGTTTTGAAGTCAAATATTCCCGTATTGGTGGACTTTTGGGCAGCCTGGTGCGGTCCATGCCAAATGCTCGCGCCCACGGTTGAGCGCCTTGCAAATGAATATGAGGGCAAAATCAAAGTCGGCAAGGTAAAAATAGACGAGGAGGGCGAGCTTGCGGCGCAGAACGCGATTGTTTCGATTCCGACCGTGATTTTATTCGTAAACGGCAAGCCGGTCGAAAAGCTCGTAGGAGCACATTCCATCGATGATTACGAGGACATTATAGACAAATATATTTAAATTATAAAAAATTTTAACGTCGGCCTTGACGGCGGTAAGGCGGAAAAACCATTACGACTTTTTTCGCCTTATCCGGCGG
>JAJBTG010000078.1 GCA_020860985.1 Oscillospiraceae bacterium | reverse complement strand
TAAATCGGCGTAAGACGGAGAGTACTTTAAGCCGTTTGAATCGTTCTGGCCGGAAACCCAGGTTGTTGACGGCAAATGCCCCGATTGCGGACGCGAGGTTAAAAAGACAAAGGAGGAAGCTTACTTCTTTAAAATGAGCAAATATCAGGACAGGCTCATGCAATATATCGAGGAGCATCCCGAGTTTATACAACCCGAATCGCGCAAAAAGGAAATGATAAATAATTTCCTGAAGCCGGGATTACAGGATTTGTGCGTTTCAAGAACAAGCTTTACGTGGGGAATACCCGTTGAATTTGACCCGGGACATATCGTATATGTGTGGATAGACGCGCTTTCAAACTATATAACCGCTCTCGGCTACACGCCTGACGAGCAGGGCGAGCTTTATAAAAAATATTGGCCCGCGGACGTGCATATTATCGGTAAGGATATTTTGCGTTTCCATACGATTTACTGGCCGATTATGCTTATGGCTCTCGGAGAACCGCTCCCGAAGCAGGTATTCGGACATCCGTGGATGCTTGTCGGCGAGGAAAAGATGAGTAAATCCCGCGGCAATGTTATCTACGCGGAGGACCTGGTAAAGCATTTCGGGGTTGACGCGGTGCGCTATTATTCGCTTCATGAAATGCCGTTCGCGCAGGACGGAACCATTACCTATGAGGTATTTATAAGCCGCTTCAATTCGGATTTGGCTAATACTCTTGGCAATCTTGTAAACAGAACGGTCGCGATGATAAATAAATATTTCGGCGGAGAAATTCAGCCGGGCGATACAGAGGGCGATTTTGACGATGATTTGAAGCAGACAGCCGTTTCCGCGATAAACAAAATCACCGAAAGAATGTCCACGCTCCACGTTGCCGACAGCCTTGATGAAATTTGGAAGGTGGTTGACAGAGCAAACAAATATATCGACGAAACAACACCGTGGGTTTTGGCAAAGGACGAAGCTTCTAAGCCTCGTCTTGGCTCCGTATTGTATAATTTAGCGGAAACAATTCGTATAATCGCGGCGCTTTTGAGTCCGTATATGCCCGAAACGGCGCAGGAAATCGCGGCGCAGATTAGCGCCGATTATTTAACCTAGCAAAGCACAAGAGTATTCGGAGCGACTAAGCCGGGAACAAAGGTGGGCGAAGCGGTTCCGCTGTTCGCGAGAATCGATGCCGAAAAGAAGCTTGCGGAGCTTGAAGCCGAGCTTGGCGAGCCGGAGCAGGAAAAAACAGAAATTGCTCCGTTCAAGGATTATATCGAATTTGAGGACTTTGAAAAGCTTGACATCAGAGTGGGCAAGGTTATAGAATGTGAAAAGGTACCAAAGTCATCTAAGCTGCTGAGCTTTACTTTGCAGGTGGGAAGTGAAACGCGCCGCATATTATCGGGCATTTCAAAATATCATAAGCCGGAGGAGTTAATCGGTAAAAATGTGTTGTTTATCGCGAATTTAAAGCCGAGAAAAATTATGGGAATTGAATCCTGCGGAATGATTTTGTCGGCTGAATTTGACGGAGAATTGACGGCGCTTACGACTCTAAAGGACATCCAAAGCGGAGCGGAGGTAGTATGATGAAAAGGATTATTTCGGCGGCTTTGGCGTCGCTTATGCTGACTTCAACCGCGTTTGCGCAGGACTTTTACAAGGGCGGCGATGTAACGCAGGTAAATTATATCGAGGATTTGGGCGGTAAGTATTACACGCAGGACGGAACCGAGGAGGATGTATTTAAAATCCTTTCCGACGCGGGCATGAACATGGCGAGGATTCGCCTTTCGAACAATCCCGGCAAGGGCAGGGGAGATGGATATTACTATATGCCCGATGGTTATCAGGATGAGGCGGACTGCCTTGAGCTTGCCAAGCGCGCAAAGACGGCGGGAATGGATATACAGTTCACATTCAACTATTCCGATTACTGGTCAAACGGCACCCGTCAGATTATCCCGTCGGACTGGGTGGAGGAAATCAAAGAGGATTTGGGGTATGACGTAAAGGACGCGGATTTCTTGAACGCGCTCACGGACGAGCAAAGAACGGAAATCCGTGAAAAGCTGAAAACGATAATTTACGACTATACCTATGATATAATGACGAAGCTTAAGGAGCAGGATACGATTCCTCAATATGTTTCGCTCGGAAACGAGATAAACGGCGGAATATTGTTCCCGTTTGCCAACACATATGACGCGAATATGAGCAGCGATAATTTCGAGCTGGTATTCGACGAGGATAAGTCGGAGGATGATATTAAGTGTCCGATGGATTGGGAAGCTCTGGCGGAGCTTTTAAACACGGGATATGACGCGGTAAAGGCGGTTTCGCCCGAATCGCAGGTTATTATACATATCGCGGAAGGCTCAAAGGAAAGCGTGTTTACGTGGTTCTTTGATAAGTTTGAAGAAGCGGGAGGCAAGTATGACATAATCGGAGCGTCGTATTATCCGGCATGGTCGGGCAATACGATAGAAACCTGTGTGGAATTTTGCAACACTATTTCCGCTAAATACGATAAGGATATAATTATTATGGAAACGGGCTTTAATTGGAACGCTACCCGCAAGGACGGCGAACCCGGACAGCTCGTTGACATAGACATATACAAGGATGTCTACCCGCCGACATTGGAGGGACATAAGGCGTTTATAACGGATTTGTTCGCGCAGTTGCAAACCGTCGAGGACAGAAGATGTATCGGCGCGATATATTGGGATCCGTGCATGATTCATGTTGAGGATGAAAACGGAAATAATCTTGCCGGCTGGGCGTACAGCGAAGCCACGGATGAGGTTGAACCGAATGTGGTTGAGAATACCACGCTCTTTGATTTTGACGGAAAGGCTATTTCCACGCTTGACGCGTTCGCGAGTGAGGAACAGGTGTTTACGCTTTGCTTTGATGAGAACGGAATACTTGTCAAAGCTTTGACAAGCAATGGAGCGGCGGATGCCGCGTCATATAAGACTTATGTTTTAAAGGACGGAGCGCTTACACTGAAATAACCTAACCGCAGATGTACCCCGCCGCTATAGGCGGCGGGGCCCATTTCAGGGGTTCAGTGGGAGTTATAACTAAAAGTAAGATGCCCCCGCCTCTATAGGCGGCGGGTTCCACTTACTTTTTTCAGTGGTGGAGTTGATTTGCAAGCAAGTCAACTATCCGCCACTGAAACGTTGAATGACGGGGCAAAGCCCCTTATTGAATCTCCCACTGAACCCCTGAGGAGCTAACGCTCCATGCGGAGGTTGCAATCAGTCGCAAGCTCTGCTAT
>JAJBTG010000212.1 GCA_020860985.1 Oscillospiraceae bacterium | reverse complement strand
ACTAAAAATTGCAAAATGTCAACACTATTATTGTTTTTTATTCAAAATTCAATAAAATCACAACATTTATGTAAACTATTTGATACATAATGTATATGATATTTACTCTATTTCCTCGGTGAAGTCCGGTAAATTCTCGCCTCTTACATATTCATTTTTAGGAATCGGCGGCTCGTCCATCTCGGGACCGATATAAAATCCCGTCTGCGGACATTGATTATACGCCGTATTCTGAAACGCAACGCTCAAGCGGTAAACGCTGTCGTGCATAAGGGTATAGAACTTTTTATCCGTCAGCTCGGTAGTTGTGTAAATGCGAAGCTTCGTATTATCCTCGTTTCTCCACACAGCCTCTTCGCGCCAGTCGCCTAAAATATCCGCTTGAATACACGGCGTACCCTTCATCCAATTGTTAGACAGAACTCCCGATGGGTTAAATATCGTAACAAGCTTATTATTCTCATAATCCCACTTATAAATCTTGGGATAACCGGCTCCCTTTTCCTTGTCGAATTCATGATCGAGCAGCTCACGAATTAAATCGCCGTCCCACCAAATCGCAAAATTGATAGAGTCCGGACCCTTTTCGTTTATAAGCTTGCCGTCCATCGTGTAAATACCATCGTCCATTACCCAGCATTGATTTCCGGTATAACGCGGGTCGATTTTCGCGCAAAGACCGCGTGTGGTATCGCGTCCGGTGTATTTACCCCAACAAATCTCGCCCGTCGCGGGATTTCTCGATTCAAAGCCGTACTCGGCGTGCTCATGCTCGTGTATCTGGAAAAAGTCCAGATTTGGGGTTTTCGGGGTGAAGTTGCCCAAATTCAAGCAGTCGCCATGCTCAAGCCCTGTTGAATATATTCCCGTTCCGTCGTGGTCAACCGCCATAGCGCCGTAGACAATCTCGTCCAAACCGTCGCCGTCAATATCGCCCACGCCAAGATTGTGGTTGCCCTGGTTGGTGTATTCTATATTCTGATCCTTATTCGCTAGGAATTTCCATCTTTTTACAAGCTTGTTGTCAATCAAATCGTATGCTACAAGCACCGTAGGACAACCATGGTCATAATATCCGCGGCACATTACAACACTCGGATTTTCGCCGTCGAGATACGCTACGCACGCGAGGAATCGGTCAACCCTGTTTCCCCAACTGTCGCCCCATTCGGCAACATTTCCGCGCGGAGGGTCGTATTCAACGGTATCCATAGCCGCTCCCGTATCGCCCGCAAATACCGTCAAATATTCGGGGCCTTCAAGTATGAATCCGTCCTTGTTGCGGTAGTCCGCGTTCGGATCGCCTATGACATTTCCCGCTCCGTCCATTGTGCCGTCGGCTGTTTTGCAGATAAGCTCCGCTTTGCCGTCGTTATTGAAATCATAAACCATGAACTGGGTATAGTGCGAGCCGGATCGAATGTTCACGCCCAGGTCGATTCTCCAAAGCTTTGTGCCGTCTAACTTGTACGCGTCAAGCAGACATTTTCCGGTATATCCCTTATGCGAATTATCCTTTCCGTTAGCATCCCAACGCAGAATTATCTCATATTCACCGTCGCCGTCAAGGTCGCCCACGGCCGCGTCATTGGCGGTATAGGAATATGTCTTGCCGTCCGGCAGAGTTATATCCGCCGGCTTGTCGAGCGGAATCGATAAATACGGTGCGGAAGTAACGCTTACCTTTGCCCCGTTCTTTTCCGCCTTGTTTTCGTAAACCGCCTTTATTGTGTACTCGTCCTCGGGACCTCCATCCTTGTCAAGGTAGTTTGTGGAATCGGTAATTATATCCGTAATTCTCTTGCCGTTTCTGTATATTACAAAATTAATTCCCTTTTCGTATTCATACGCGTTAAGACGCCAACTCAAAAATACGCCGTTCTCGGTCATCATCGCTACGGGAGCGCGGTTAAGCGTTTCCATTTTACGCTTCTTCGGAGCCGCCTCCATATCTATAGTTACCTCCGCGCGCTCCGAAATACCGCTTGTTGTAACCGCCTCAACCGCGTAAACAAACGGAACATTGGTTGTTACCTTATCATCTATATAGGTGGTTTTCTCGGTTTTAGCAATGAGCTTGTAAATTCCGTAAGGCGCCTTTTGATATATGTTGTACCACAACGCCTCCTTAAATCCCTCCCAAATAAGGGTAACGGAATTTTCCGTTTCGCGTGCGTCGAGATTTTTTATTTTACCCTCGATATTTTCGCCGTCTATGACCTCAACGCAAACCGTTTTCGCTCCTTCAGAGCAGAATTTATGAGCGTACAATGCGCAAACCGTATACTCGTATTTTTTGCAAAGCTCCGCTTCATTATCCGTAAATTCCTCAATTATAACATCCTCGATTATATCCGTTTCGCGGTTCTGCAAATTTTTTCTTTTTACTCTGTATCCCGTAACGCCCTCGACTTTATCCCACGACAGCGTAACCGAGCTGCCGCTCTTCTTCGCCTTTACGCTTACGTTTACCTCGGGCATTTCATAAATCTTCTTCTCCGCAATATCTATCGCGTTAAGCGCGCTGTGCCTTCCTCCCTCAAATTTAAAGGTCAGCATTTCATCCGAAACCTCAACGTCGAACACGGTTTCGGTAATCTTCCCGTCATACACCCACGCGCCGTGCTTACTCCCGTTGACCTCGTAAGCCGTTACAACGTCGCCCTCGTCAACGTAATCGCCCGTCGCAACGCGCACGGTATACACGCCGTTCTCCATTCTTACCTTAAATGTATTCTCGGGAACAAGCAAAAAATCGCGGTAAAGCTCCTTCTCGCCGATTTTGCGTTCATATGCTGCGGCTGTTTTTTCAAGACCGTATCCGAGCTTCTCGGAATACAGAGTTTTATCGGTAATCTTTGTATACCCGTCAATCGCCGGTTTTTTGCCGAAATCGAAGCTTGCTTCTTTTCTCATAGTAATCTCCATTCCGCCGCCCCGCGTCGGCACAAATAGTAATTAAATAACCTCCTATCGACGGGGCAAAGGAATGATAAGAGATTATCAATGAAGGTTGTGTAAATTACAGCCTATATGCATACCCGAACCGTAATTTATCGCAGCGTTTTCGTTAATTACTACCATTATACACCATTTCACCGAATTAATAAAGAGGGTTTTGGAAATTTTTTAAATTTTATTGACGATGTTTTTATGAAAGCTCATCAAGGGAACGGAACTCATATCCGCGTTCCTTGGCATAATTGATAATCCTTTCACGCGCGTTTGCATTGTCGGAGGACACGGCGTGCAGCAAAATTATCGCGCCGTCGT
>JAJBTG010000012.1 GCA_020860985.1 Oscillospiraceae bacterium | reverse complement strand
GATTTTCAGCCTGCGGTAAGCTTTTCGCGTCGCTGTTCGGCGCCGATTACCATATCGCGATGATAATATGCGCGCTAATAATCGCGGTTTATACAACACTGGGCGGTTTCCTCGCAGCAAGCACCTCCGACTTTGTTCAGAGTATTGTTATGACGATTGCGCTCATAATAGTTGTTGTATTCGGAGTTTTGTCCGCCGGCGGTGTCGGTAATATTATAAGCAACGCTCAGGCTCTTCCGGGATATCTGAGCCTTAACAGTACGTATGACGCCGCGACAAATTCGGCGGTTTCTTACGGGTTGTGGACAAAATGCTCAACACTTGCCTGGGGCTTGGGATACTTCGGTATGCCGCATATTCTTCTCAGATTTATGGCTATCGAGAATCCGAGCAAGCTGAAGCTTTCCCGCCGAGTAGCGTCCGTATGGGTTGTTATATCCATGGCAGTCGCGGTTTTCATCGGTATCGTGGGTTACGGTATGACTAAGGCGGGCATTATTGATGATTTGTCGTCATCGAGCGCTGTTGCCGAAACGATTATAATAAATATTGCCAAGGTAATAAGCACTCACGGTTGGTTCGCGGCGATTGTCGCCGGCGTTATCCTTGCAGGTATTCTCGCGGCTACAATGTCAACTGCGGATTCTCAGCTCCTTGCGGCTTCGTCGAGTATTTCGCAGAACCTGTTGAAGGAAATTTTGTTTAAAAACATCAGCGAAAAAATGATGATGATAGTTGCAAGAATAACCGTTGTTGTAATTTCGCTTATCGCGATAGTAATCGCGTGGAACCCGGAAAGCTCGGTATTTTCGATTGTTTCTTTCGCGTGGGCGGGCTTCGGCGCGGCTTTCGGACCGACGATGCTTCTTGCACTGTTCTGGAAACGTTCCAACAAATGGGGCGCGCTTGCTGGTATGATTGCCGGCGGCGTTATGGTTTTCGTATGGAAGTACGCTATCGCACCGATGGGCGGCTTCTGGAATGTTTACGAGCTTCTCCCCGCATTTATAATATCGATGGCTGCCAATATCGTGGTATGCTTGATTACTCCCGCTCCGACAAAGGAGATTACAGAGGAATTTGATTCTATAAAGGCAATGAAGAACTAAGAGATTGAAATATGAATGAAACAAACGGACTGTCGGCATAATCCGCCGACAGTCCTTGTTTTTTGCACGCTGCTTTTTTTGTTTTTTAGAATGCAATATTTTGTAAAAAATTCGGCATAAACTGCGTCATTATTTACGCATTTGTCGGGAAATAGCAAAATAACCAAAAAAAATTCTAAAATTTATTCACAATATGGTCTTTACTACCAAAAAGAAGTGTGTTATAATAATTACATAGTGTGGATATAACCTATGCAAACTCGTAAAGAGTTAAACTCATTTTGTGAGTTTGCTAAGAAGGTTGCAATCGTTCGCAAGCTCCCTTTCAAGCGAGCTTGACGGAGCGTTGCTCTGATTTAAAAACCAAGAAGGAAGGAGAAAAGCGCATGGCTAAAGAACAAACCTGGGCAGACATAAGCGAATTCCAGACGTATCTTTTTAACTCCGGTGATAATTTTAAATCCTATAAAATGCTCGGAGCGCATAAGATTACTTTGGACGGAAAGCAGGGATGGCGTTTTGCCGTCTGGGCTCCGAACGCTGTAAGTGTTTGCTTAGCGGGTGATTTTAACGGCTGGAGCGGACAGGATAGGCAGTTGTCCAAAATTACCACCACAGGTATCTGGTATGGATTTTTTACCGATATTGAGGAGGGGGCACTGTATAAATACGCAATTGAAGCGACGGATGGGAACACTTATTTTAAAGCGGATCCGTATGCGTTTGAGGCGGAATTAAGACCGGGCACCGCTTCGGTCGTAAGGGATATGACGGACTATAAATGGTCCGACGGCGCGTGGCTTAATAAACGCGCGAAGAAGGATAATATTTCCTCTCCGATGAATATTTACGAATGTCATCTCGGTTCATGGAGAATACACGAGGACGGCAGCTTTTACAGCTATCGCGAGTTCGCGGACGAGATTGTTCCGTATTTGACG
Source organism: Oscillospiraceae bacterium (assembly GCA_020860985.1). Classification (GTDB taxonomy): domain Bacteria; phylum Bacillota; class Clostridia; order UBA1381; family UBA1381; genus JALEPO01. Next base: position 1,227 of record JAJBTG010000012.1, on the reverse strand, counting down.
GATATGGGTTATACGCATATCGAGCTTATGCCGATTATGGAATATCCGTTTGACGGGTCATGGGGGTACCAGGTCACGGGATATTTCGCAGCTACAACTCGTTACGGAACCGCCGAGGATCTTAAATATTTTGTAAATAAATGCCATAAAGCGGGAATAAGCGTTATTATGGACTGGGTTCCCGCGCATTTCCCGAGGGACGCGCACGGACTGAGAATGTTCGACGGAACGCCGGTATATGAATACGCCGACCCGAGAATGGGCGAGCATAAGGATTGGGGTACCATGGTCTTTGATTATTCAAAGAGCGAGGTTATATCGTTCCTTATATCCTCCGCGTATTTTTGGGCGGATGAATTTCACTTTGACGGACTTAGAGTTGACGCGGTTTCCTCAATGCTCTACCGCGATTATTCGAGAAATGACGGGGAATGGGTAGCGAATATCTACGGCGGCAACGGAAATCTTGAGGCTGTTGACTTTTTCAAAAAGCTGAACAAAATCATGGGTACGGAGTTCCCGAATTTCCTGATGATTGCCGAGGAATCGACGGCTTGGCCGCTCGTTACGGCTCCGCCTGAAAACGACGGTCTCGGATTTAATTTCAAGTGGAATATGGGTTGGATGAACGACACACTCAGATATGTTTCCATGGACCCGTATTTCAGAAAGGACAACCATACTCTGCTTACGTTCATGATGATGTACGCGTATTCGGAAAACTTCATCCTGCCTCTTTCGCATGACGAGGTCGTTCACGGAAAAAAATCCCTGATAGACAAGATGTTCGGAACGTACGACAGCAAGTTCAACGAATATAAAACGCTTTTGGGTTATTATATGTCAATGCCCGGCAAGAAGCTTATGTTCATGGGCGGCGAGTTCGGCCAGTTCCTTGAGTGGCGGTATGACGACCAGCTTGAATGGAATTTGCTCGATATGGAAAAGCACAAAAAGCTTAAGAATTTCATTAAGGATCTCAACCATTTCTATATTGAGAACAAATCGTTCTGGGAGATTGAACAGAGCTGGGACGGATTCAGATGGATAAACGACTGCGACCAGGAAAATTCCGTAATTTCATATATGCGCCGCGGCAAGAGAAAGGGCGATATGGTGGCGGTTGTCGCTAACTTTGCGCCGGTTGAAAGACCTGTTTACAAGATAGGCGTTCCGACGGCGGGAGAATATGAGGTTGTGCTTCACTCCAACGCAACGAAGTACGGC
>JAJBTG010000266.1 GCA_020860985.1 Oscillospiraceae bacterium | reverse complement strand
CGTATATACCGCGAAATCGGGGAGCAGTCGCGTTTCCTCCTCCGTTTCCAGAGTTGAAATATAGCTGACCTCCTTGTCCGCCGCATATATAAGGGTTATTTCTCTGTTCGCCACAACGTCATAATGCCCCGCGTCGGTATCGTAATCGCGCACAATGACATTATTGCCCGGCTGTAAATATTGAATACCTTCAGACAGATCCACGATATACATATCCGTCAATCCGCTTGATACCGGAACACTAATCTCATGTCCGTTTATGTAGTACACGCTTTCAACCTCTCTGTTGTGGTGAATATAGCTGTCGCCGCCGAATTGATCCTCGGCATAGCCCTCGTTTCCTCCGTATGGTCTGCCGTCATACATACGTCCGGTTTCATACATCGCGGTTATACCGCTTATATCATCGGAGGTACCCGAACCGTTTGTGTCGCCTATATACAGATTGGATGTTGTTTGACCCGCGTTTGTACACTGGCGTCCCTCATATGGATTATAATCCGCCGAACCGCCCAACGGTTCATTCTCCTTGCCGTCCTCGGGAGTTTCCTCCTCACCCAATACTATTTGTATGGATTTTGTAGATTCGCCCATGGTGAATTTCTTTACCTTATCCTCGCAAACCACTTCATAATTGCCCGCGCTCAGATATGTATAGCAAGTGCCGTCCGTATCGGTATACAAGTCGGCGGGACCGTGATATTTTCCGGTGGGATTTGAATCCACTGTAGAAATCTTAACGTAGGCGTGGCTTACCGGTCTGTAATCGTTATCTTTATCCAGCACCGTAACCGTTGTCTTATAAGCGAGGTTATCACATTCCTTCCATTCAAAAACCACATCTCCGCCGTATTCGTATTGAGATATATGGAAATGCCCGATATTCTTTTTAGCCTCGGGAAATTGGAAGCTGTAAAGGGATTCATCTCCGACTGCCAATATTGAAATGCTTGCCGTCAAATACACGTCTGCTTGACCGCCTATGCACAAAATGCAATCATGTATGGAATCTCCCTCACCCTCCGGTGTTCCCAAGCTTTGCTCCGCGGAAGCGCTAAGTATGACTCCCGCTTCAGGCGCAAATTCGACTATCTTAATGGTTTTAACAAGATTTGCGTTTATCCCTATAACCAAACCTATTTTAAATGATATAGCCTCCTCGGTTTTTATTGAAGCTGTCACATCAAGAGTTGTATACGGTCTTCCTCCCGTATTTGTGTTGTATATGTATCCTACCGAGGCATCCACACCAAGCTCTGCTGTCATAGCGAGATTTGCCTCCAAGCTTGCTTTAACCGTTGCGTCGAGCGAAACAAACAAAATCGGTATCTGGGTGGGAATGTTTACACTGCCTAAGGTTTTGCTTGTATCCCATTTGTATTCCGCCTTACATCCTATTTCAATCGATTGTCCGACTCCGACGCTCACGTCTATTTCAACATAGTCGTCGCCCAAAAGACTCGGGTCGTAATAATAACGCAGCTTAACGGTAAATCCGGCACTGCAATTAATACTGACGCTTTCGTCAGACGAAGACCATTCCGCCTCCAAGGTCGTGGAATAGGAAATTTCTCCGCTGTAATCCATTAGGCTCGCCAATTCCGCGTCATATTCCGAAGCCTCTATCTTAACATAATCAAAAAATTCCGTAGCCGCCGCGTCATATGTGACAATTTCCGCTGTATTGCCGGAAATAGTTATAGATTCAACATCCGCCGCAAGGCACTCCTCCGCGTTATCCGATATAATTAACAGCTTGTCATTTTCTCGAAGGTCTTTGATTTCATCTGTAATATTTGAAACAGTGTACAATCCCTCCGTATCGCTCTCCGAAACAACATTATCGGTTCCGTCCGTCTTAACCAATATAACATCGTCGGACACCACCGCAAAGTTCATATCGGTCTGCTCATCAAAATTTACCGCTCTTTCCTCGTCAAACTCAGATATATCCTTTTCTAAAAACTCGGTGAAACTTTTAGTGTAATGGATACTTTCCAATTCTTCGCAAAGTAATTTTGAATTCCCGTCCAGCATTTTGACTTTTACAATAAAATATTCGGGAATTGAACCGTTGTCTATTGCCACATCCACACTGTCCGTAAGCATTTCAACCTCTTGGCTTCCGTATGCGGCCAAATCGCCGCTTTCCTCGTCATATATTTCCACATTTATTACCGCATCCGATATATTGGTTAAAAGCACCGCTGCCGTACCGTCCTCTACCGATACATCATTCAGCTGATAATAATTATATATGCCGCACGAAAGCTCGTAATCAGCGCTGTTGCTGTCCCATGAGGAAGCTTTTGCAATCGAATCCCAATCCTCCTCGCTTCCCGTATAGCTTATTGTTTTTATATTATCACAATCCGCAAAAGCTGATTCACCGATCTCCTTTAGGTTTGCCGGAATATAAACCTCCTCGATTGAATCGAAATTATAAAAGGCATAATCGCCTATATTTTCAACGTAGTTTCCGATAACCACTCTTTTTGCACAGTATATATAATTTGCCCACGGAACAAGATCCTCCTCAAAATCGGGCATATTACCGCCGCCCGTGATTACAAGCGTTCCGGTTTCTTCGTCATAATCCCAACTGATTTGCATATTTCCGGCATAGCTGCTTACTATATCCTTGCCTTCAACATCAATCGTAAACGCAGCTGTTCCGGAAGCTCCGCCGCTTGCCTGTATGGAACCGCTGACGGTCGTCAGCTCGTCCGCCTTTATTTTTGACAAATCAGGTACCATCTTTACCGTTACGGATTCTCCCGAAGCAAGCTCATAATTTTCCACATTCGGACTTATCTTCGCATAGTCCTTGGCATCACCGTCAATCGAAAGCGTCAAATCCGATATGCTCCGGTCCGTATTGTTGGTGACGCTGTATTCCGCCGCCAGGGTATTTTCGTCCGTGCTCACATGGGTAAATTTCACCGAAGCGATTTCCGTTGCGCATTGGATTCTGATTACCATGGACGCCAAATATTCATCGTCCGAATTATATGCGGTAATAGGTATATTATATGCTGTTTTTTGCGCGTTCTGCGCAAAAACGCTCAATTCAATACTATCCGATTCACCCTTTAAAATCGCCGCGGGCGCGTCCTTTGCGCCCTTTTTTACAAAGTTCATATAGATGTCGTCATATGGATTATCACATACAAGATATACGCTTTGCGTGTAATCGGAAATATTTTCCGCATTGATTAGTACCGTCTGCGCATAATCGCGCTCGATTGACTGCGAGCTGTCATATGATAATTTAACAATTCCCGTGCTTGTATTATAATCATAGTC
>JAJBTG010000221.1 GCA_020860985.1 Oscillospiraceae bacterium | reverse complement strand
AAAAAGTAAGTGGAACCCGCCGCCTATAGAGGCGGGGGACATCTTACTTTTAGTTCTTAATTAGTTTTAAACAGCTTAAAACCTAAAGTTTCGACATCCGGAGAAACTTTAGGTTTTTTCTTTAAACATTTTTCGCTGCCGACAAATTACGTCTGCAATCGGATATTATTCCTTTTCCCTATTAACCATAAAAATACCGACTGACACAAGCGCGAGCGCGATTATGCCGCGGACGCCGAACGCCTGATTTTTTTCGCCGAGGAATATCGCCGACAGTATAACGCCAAATATCGGATTTGTAAATCCGAATACCGCGACCTTGGCGACGGGATTATATTTCAGAAGTATTCCCCACACGGTGTACGCCACCGATGAAATCATTGCGAGATACAAAAGCAGAGCCGAGGAGGAAAGCGTAAATCCCGAAATTCTCCCACCCGCGATAAAAGCCGCAGCGCACATCACCGCACCGCCGAGGAAAAATTGATAACCGCTCATCATAACGGGATTTTCGTTCTGCGAATATTTCTTTATAAGTACCGAGGAAAGCGCGTATGCCGAGGCAGAAATGATTATCGCGCCCTCTCCCGCGAATGTGAAGCTGAGGTCAATGCCGCCGCTGCCGCCCGTCAGATTTATTGTCACAATGCCCGCGAACCCCAATATGCACGCAAGCAGCTTAACCCACGTCATTTTTTCGCGCTTGAAAATCAGCACTGCAAAGAGTATCGCCAAAAATACGTTTGAGCCGTTTATAATCGCCGCCTTAACGCCCGAGGTATGCGCGTGGCCTATATAGAAAAATGTGTATTGCAGAATCGTCTGCACCATTGCCAGCTTGACAATCGGCGCAAGAGATGTTTTCTTGGGCAAAAGCACCCTTTTGCTTAAAATACTTCCAAATAAAATCGTAAGAATACCCGCGAGAACAAACCGCATTCCCGCGAAAAGTATCTGCGACGCGGTGTCGTTCGACGCTATATTAAATACCTCATAGCCGATTTTTATCGAGGGTGTCGCGCTCCCCCATAAAACGCAGCATAAAATAGCCAGACCGAACACGACCGGTGTTTTTGTTAATGTTTTACCGTTCATTTGTGACCTCCTGTATTGTATTGAATATATTTTACCACAAATACCGCGGCGGGGCAACAGAAAGTTTTTTATTCTTAATTTTGACTGATTTATCTTAATCAGCCGATATCATTAATTTAAAATTAAAAATACCCACTTGACATATACCCCCATAGGGTATATAATGAATACAAAAGAGTTTAAGGAGGTACGAATAATGGAAAACGAATGCTGCTGCGGCAAAAAAACAAAGGAGCGGTCGCCGGAGGAATATCAAAAGCTGATTTACCGCTTAAACCGAATTGAAGGTCAAATCGGCGGACTGAAAAGAATGGTCGAAAAAAACGCGTACTGCACCGATATTCTGATACAATCATCGGCGGCAACCGCCGCGTTAAACGCTTTTAATAAGGAGCTGCTTGCCAACCACATTCGCACCTGCGTTGCGGACGACATCCGCACCGGCAATGACGAGGTAATTGACGAGTTGGTTAATACGCTGCAAAAGCTAATGAAATAAAAATTCTTAATCTGTAAAGGAGGTTTAACGTGAAAGTCTTTTTCACGTTAAGCCTGCGACTTGATTTAATTGCGCCGCCGAAATTTTTTCAAAATTAAAATTTTGAAAAACGGCGATGCGTGAAAAATCTCTTATCATTCCTTGCCCTGCCGATAAGAGAGCATTTTTAATAATTTATGCCGGCGCAGGGCGGCGGAATGGAGATTTTTTATATGGAACAATATACTGTAACCGGTATGAGCTGCGCCGCATGCTCCGCGAGAGTTGAAAAGGCTATCGGCAAGGTGCCGGGCGTAACCGCCTGCTCCGTGAGCCTTTTGACAAATTCTATGGGAGTGGAGGGAACCGCCTCTCCGCAGGATATAATCTCGGCAGTGACGGCGGCGGGATACGGCGCGGCACTAAAGGGCGCGGACGCTCAAAAATCGACACAGGGCGCGGACGAGGAGGCTCTTAAAGACCGCGAAACGCCGCTTTTAAAAAAGCGTCTGATTGCCTCAATCGGATTTCTGCTTGTTTTGATGTACTTTTCCATGGGGCATATGATGTGGGGGTTCCCCATTCCGACATGGTTTGAGGGCAATCACGTTGCAATGGGATTGGTTCAGCTTCTTCTGGCAACGATAGTTATGATAATCAATCAAAAGTTTTTTATCAGCGGCGTAAAGGGACTGATAAACCGTTCTCCGAATATGGATACGCTTGTCGCGCTTGGCTCCTTCGCGTCCTACGCGTGGAGCGTTTTCGCGCTGTTTATGATGACGGACGCCGTTGTAAAGGGCAACCATGAGCTTGTTATGACCTATATGGACGAATTCTATTTTGAATCGGCGGCAATGATACTGACGCTGATTACGGTCGGAAAAATGCTGGAGGCGCGTTCAAAAGGAAAAACAACGGACGCGCTTAAAAGCCTGATGAAGCTTGCTCCGAAGCAAGCCGTGATTTTGCGTGACGGCGCGGAGGTAACCGTGCCGATTGAGCAGGTTAAAAAAGGCGATATTTTTGTGGTAAGACCGGGAGAAAATATACCGGTTGACGGCGTAATTATCGAAGGCTCAAGCGCGGTAAACGAATCCGCCCTGACGGGTGAAAGCATACCGAGGGATATGGCGGAGGGCGATACGGTGTCCGCCGCGACCGTAAATCAATCCGGCTTTATCAAGTGCGAAGCTACGCGCGTAGGCGAGGACACAACTCTTTCGCAAATAATAAAAATGGTCAGTGATGCGGCGGCGACAAAGGCGCCCATAGCAAAAATCGCCGACCGTGTTTCGGGCGTGTTCGTCCCGACTGTAATAATCATAGCAATCATAGCCGTTATCGTGTGGACGCTTTGCGGCGCGGACTTCGGTTACGCGCTCGCGAGAGGTATTTCCGTGCTTGTTATTTCCTGCCCGTGCGCGTTGGGACTTGCCACTCCCGTGGCGATAATGGTCGGAAACGGAATGGGCGCGAAAAACGGTATTCTGTTTAAGACCGCCGTTTCTTTGGAGGAGGCGGGCAAGACGCAAATTGTTGTTTTGGATAAAACCGGAACAATCACCGCCGGCGAGCCGCGCGTCACGGATATGATTCCCGCGCGCGGTTTCAGCGAAGATGAGCTGCTCGATACGGCTTACGCGTTGGAGGCGAAAAGCGAACACAATCTTGCAACGGCAATACACAAAACGGCGCTCGAAAAAGGTCTTACCGCCGGCGAGGTTTCGGACTTCAGAGCG